>JAGLYY010000560.1 GCA_023131935.1 Spirochaetales bacterium
AATTGCAAACCTTTCCTCCTTCTTGTTTACTAAATAGGCAAAGACATGGAAACGAGGAGGTTATCAATGTCAGATTTTGAGATTTATCAAGAAAACACGGAATTCAACAATCGTATCATTCAGTATGCCCTGCGTGAAATTGACACCAAGCTGCTTGCGATCGCTCTTTCAGCCCTTTCTGAGGATACTTGTCAGATTATCTACCGTAATATGTCATCAAGAGCAGTCTCTCTCGTTATTCAGGAAATCGAAGAACTGGGGAAGATCCCTGAAAAATCGGTTAAATATGCTCAGGCACACTTTCTGAAGAAACTGAAGAAATATCATGCTTTTCAGATTGAAAACGATCGGAATGCCGTGGATGAATTACCACAGCTGAAAACGGATAATGATGAGACGATCATTAAAACTTTTGTCACCTTACAAAGGTATATTCGAAGGCACAACTACCTCGATATCGAAAAGTGTATTGAAGAAAATACACATTCTTTGCTTAAAAAGGGACTTGAACTCTTCCTCGATGGATGGGAACCATTATTGTCCCAATCAATACTAGAACGGTTCAGGACTGCCTACCTTGAAAAGATCGAGCGGGAAACCATGATGATTTTAGAAGGGATGAACTCACTCTTCGCGAAGGACCTTCCCCAGGTGATAGAAGGAAAATTAGGGGCATTTAACGTTTAGTTATGATCGACGAAAAAATCGGAAGGACCATCGAAGAATACGAAGAAAGAATAGAGGGTTTCTTCCGGAAGAAGATTAACAACATTGAAGATATTGAGGATCTGACCCAGGATGCTATTATCGCGGTTATACAATCATACAGCCGTTTTCAGTCAAGGTCCTTAATCTCAACCTGGATTTATGGAATCTGTAGAAATGTCCTCAATTCATATTTCTACAAGAAAACACGGGATAGAAAGAATCCCGGATTCGCCGATAAGGAGGAAGCGGGACTTCTTGAGAAAACCTTACTGAAGATCGCCATTGACAGGCTTCCGCCACGGTTCGAAACCATATATGATCTGTTTTATGTAAAAAAATATTCAATTAAGGAGATCGGTAAATTGCTGGAGAAGCCAGAGGGGACAATAAAATATTATCTCTACGAATTGCGCGGAAGAATAAAAAGGTATTATAATGAAAACGGATAGAGATGATGGACTTCTTCACTTTAAAAGAGAGATACCGATGTAAACCGATACCCGGTTGCCCGGGCAGATATATTCTGGAGGGTGCTGAAGAGATCCCGCCGGGAAAACTCGTGGGTGAAAAGCTTCCGGTCCTTGAATACTCGGTAGAAACAGCCCCGGACAGGGTATTCGTTGTGAAACTCGAGGAAGGAGGCATCATCTCTTACCTGAAACCGAGTAGCATCTATATCCATACCCTGAATACCGAAGAGGGGTTCAGGCGGAAACTGTATAACCTGGAAATCGAGATATGCAAAGAATAATGACACTTCTTCCAAGGATTCTCGGAATCCTCTACATACTTTTCATCTCCATGTTTGCTTTTGATGTCTTCGCTGAGAAGGTACCATTCCTGCGGCAGTTTGCCGGTTTCATTATCCATATGATTCCTTCACTACTTCTTACAGCTACCCTCATTGCCGCCTGGAAGTATCCCCTCATAGGGGGGATAATCTTTCTCCTGATCTGTGTTGGTTTTACTATCTTCTTCCATACATACAGGCACCTTGCCGGTATCCTGCTGATTTCCGGTCCTGTTTTTCTCATCGGTGTTTTATTCCTGGTATCCTGGTATATCAGACAACAGGCAGCTTCCTGAGCAATGATACCAGTTCCCGGAAAATATCTTCATTCCCTCAGTCCCCTTTTCAAAGAAGTTGTACCTCACACCCTCGTAGATTCTGTGCTTCAGGGCCATATGGGAGAAGCCTGGGCAGATAAGCTCCCAGCTCCCGAGACCGCTATCGTGAAACTTTCCGATTTCTTCCTTCTCGGGGGGAAACCCTCCAAAGTCGCGATTCCCCTCCTCAACAGAGTATCTGCACTTTGGTCCGAGATCATTGCCCCTCCCGGATTATGGTGGGAAACAGTGAAAACAGGTCTTAAGGCGGAT
The DNA here is from genome assembly GCA_023131935.1 of Spirochaetales bacterium. Taxonomy (GTDB): domain Bacteria; phylum Spirochaetota; class Spirochaetia; order JAGLYY01; family JAGLYY01; genus JAGLYY01. The sequence continues at coordinate 2,089 of JAGLYY010000560.1, forward strand.
ATTTCGGTATGCACCCGCTTTAGTTTTTCCCATAAATCAATACAGCCGGCTAACCTCAACCGGTTCATTAAAGGCGTCACCGGGAATATTTCCATCTCCCAAATCGACAGGGAAACCGCGAATATTCTTCTACAAAAAGAATGGTCAATGGATCTCGTCTCCAACTTTGATAATATTGATAATTTTTTGAACCGCGGCCTCGGTTTTGTTGTAAGAATAAACGAACAGATCGTTTCCGGCGCTTCTTCATTTTCTGTTTTCAACGGGGGAATCGAGGTGGAGATCGATACCCATCCTGAATACCGAAACAACGGTTTCGCGACCATCGCGGGAGCACAGCTTATCAGGGAGTGTTTTAACCGAAATATCATCCCCCACTGGGACGCGATGAATGAAACCTCCGCCCATCTGGCAAAAAAACTGGGATACACCCTTACAAAATCTTACGAAGTAATGAGGATAACATCATGACAGACAGCTTACAGGAAACAATTTCAAACGAAGGGATGGTTCTCGTTTATAATTGTATGGTTGATCAGAAATCAGCGGAGGACTATAAAACAAATTTCCTGGCACAAATACCGATGCCGGTGGTTCCAGAATCCTTTCGAATTTCGTAAATAACTAAACTTTAAAAAGGCACATTCTCTGATTGTTGATATACTTAAGTTAAAAGAAGGAGAAGAAGTCATGGAGATTATCGATTTATCTGAAAAAGAGGAAGGGACCTACTTTCTCTGTCTCGAAGACTGGTCCGAGGAGATCAAGGAGGCAGGTCCGCATAAGGAAAACTGGTACCGCGGGGTAAAAGAGAAAGGTCTCCGGGTAAAACTTGCCCGCTCGGAAGAGGGGAAGATCTGCGGGATGATTCAATATCTTCCGATTGAAGAATCATTCGTAGAGGGAAAAGACCTCTATGTGGTCTACTGTAT
>JAGLYY010000561.1 GCA_023131935.1 Spirochaetales bacterium
AAAGGTAAGTATAGGAGTTGCCGCCACCGGATCTGAAAAAATCCTTTCCCTGTGTGCCGATACCCTTATATCAATGGCAGATGAAGCCCTTTATCAGGCAAAACACGCGGGGAGAAACTGCGTAAGGGTATCCGGTCCTTAAGGCAAGCGCCCCCCGGCCTCAAGATACTCCTCGAACACCATTGCGGGGACAGGCTTTGAAAAGTAAAAACCCTTATTTTTCAATGTAATGAAATCTTTCGCGGTATTAACTAAATATTCGTATCGGTTCCTCATCGCACAAAGAGGGTGCTCCGCCCTTCGCTGAAAAGGAACACCATTGGCAGATCAAGCAGAAAAGAGGGCCCCAGGTCTATAATCTCAATCGGGAATGTCTCTTCCGGCATTTCGAGCCAGACCTGCTGAGCGCCCTTCAGGTAAGATTTATCAACGATTATTTTATACTTCGCGCTCGCAAGGAAAACCCCGGCCATCTCATCGTCACCATCGTCCCCCTCTCCTTTTTCCTGACCGGAGAAATTGATGTGGAAACCAACAGGGTCCCGTATCGGATAAAAATCAACCTCCTCCAATTTACCGGCTGAGATATCAATTTCATCCTCCATATAGGAAAACCGGACGGCTATTCCAAATTCAAGGTCATTGTTGATTTTCTCTACACGGGCTTCTACCCCTTCCGGCAGGTCCTTTTCAAAGGAGAGAAAATCTTCCCCGAATTCAGCCTCAAAAACCTCATCATCCATCTCTTCTCCGGACATTTGAGCCGCCATCTCAAAGAGTCCTTTTTGTAAAGTAAATTTGAAAAAAACTTCAACTTTGCCGGAGGGGTCCTGTCTGATGTGCTGAAAGGCATCGAGACAACCTGAAAACAGCAAAACCACCGCAAGGACCGAAAGAATTTTGAAATGCTTCATTGATGACTCCTTATGCTTTTCTCATTTGAATCTTAGTGTAAAAGAAATCGGAAAAGCAAATAGAGTGCTACGAAGATTGGTTTTTTTGTATTATAATTATATACATGAAAAAAACCCTGATCCTGAAAATACTTCTCCCGCTACTCCTGCTTCTCCCCACAGTTCTCCTTTTCGTCAACGGGGAGCAGGAATCACAGGAATCACAGGAATCAGTGGAACCGGTCATTTCCGAAGGAGACCGATATGAAGTGGCACGCCGCGAAATGGTCCTGAAACAGATTGCCTCCAGAGGAATTAAAGACGAAAGGGTCCTCGAAGTCATGGCAAGGGTCCCCCGCCATCTCTTCATCCCCGAAGGGATGCGGTATCAGGCCTATCACGATAATCCGGTAAGGATTGGAGAGGGACAGACAATTTCCCAACCCTACATTGTAGCCCTCATGACCAGCTGCCTGAACCTGACAGGAAATGAAAAGGTCCTTGAAATAGGGACCGGTTCCGGATATCAGGCTGCTATCCTCGGGGAACTTGTCAGGGAAATATACACCATCGAAATAAAAGAACCCCTTTATAAACGTTCAACCCAAACCCTGCTTACCCTCGGTTATTCCAATGTCTATACCCGTTTCGCGGATGGATACTTCGGCTGGGAAGAGCATGCGCCCTTCGACTGCATCATGATAACCGCCGCGGTTAACCACGTTCCTCCACCACTCCTCGATCAACTCGCGGAAGGAGGCAGGATGATTCTGCCCTTAGGCGACCCCTTCAGCTACCAGCAGCTTGTTCTGATAAAAAAGCTGTCTGATGGTTACCAGGTAGAGCAGATTACCGGTGTCCTCTTTGTCCCTATGACGGGAGAAGCACGGAAATGATGTTGTCGGGGAGTAGTGCCCTGATTCCGGCGGTATTCCTCCTCTCCCTCTCTTGCCTCTCTTTCGAGGTGCTGCTGACCCGGTTTTTTTCCATCGCCCAGTGGAATCACCTCTCTTTCCTTGTTCTTGGAATCGCCCTCTTCGGCTTCAGTGCTTCGGGGGTTTTTCTTTCGGTTACCCACCAACGGAACCGCCGCCTTGTTCCATACATCGCGGCACATTCTCAGCTATTGATCGTTGGATTTTGCATTACCGCCCTCACATCCTACCTCATTTGCAACGCTCTCCCCATAGATTTTTTCAGGATCCCCTTCGACTGGAGGCAGTTGATTTTTCTTGTGCTTACTTTCCTCCTCTTCTCGATCCCCTTTGTCTTTACCGGTGCCCTCACCTCCGTCGCTTATATGGTGGAATCACGAAAGGCAGGGAAGATTTACTTTGCCTCCATGACAGGTTCCGCCTTTGGCGCACTCCTTCCCCTGCTCCTCCTGCCGGTAATGGGGACCGGGGGAGGTCTTATTTGCTCAGGGATGCTGCCGGTATTTCTCCTTTTTACAAGCAGGGATAAACGGTTCCTCACCACCGGAGGGATTCTCATCCTCCTGACGGCTTGTATGATGGTTTCAGCGGGACCGGAGCTTTTTACCGTATCACCATCCCCTTATAAATCTCTCCCCCAGATACTTCTCTACCCTGAAAGCAGGGTAATACGAAGCAGTGAAACTCTTGAAGGGAAAACTGATCTCATAGACAGCTCAGCCATCAGATTTGCCCCGGGACTAAGCCTTTCATACAGGGGAAACCTGCCCCGTCAGACCGCTCTTCTGTTGGATGGTGACCAGAAACTGGTACTGTATGAAATTTCGGATGACAGCCTCTCCGATTTTCCCCTGTATTCCTTAAGCAATGCAGGGTACCTCATCGCCGGGGAGCGGGGGGACCTGACCAAAGGAAAAATTCTTCTTGCCGGAATGGATGGGGGCAGCAGTGTTCTCCACGCTCTGTTAACCCATTGTGAATCTCTCTATTTTGCTGAGGATAATCCGGAAATACGCAAAATCATCGAATCACATTACCAGGGCAGGTCTATCGCGGATAGTGGAGATACGGTGCGTTCAACTGCAGCCAGACATCCGCACTTCTTCGATCTTATCCATCTGCAGAATTGGGGGAGCTCCCTCCCTGGAATGGAAAGTCTCTCTCAAAACCATCACCTTACTGTTGAGGCCATTCAGTCTTACCTTTCATCCATGACAGAAAGAGGGATACTCATCCTAACCCGGCGCCTTCAGTTACCCCCCTCCGATTCCCTCGTGAGCTTCGGCACAGCATTTAAAGCCCTCGCCTCCCTCGGGATAAAATCCCCCGGGCAGCATATCATCATGATCAGAAACTGGGATACATACACCATTGTTCTGTCGCAAAAGCGATATTCTGTTTCGGAAATCAATCTGATCAGGGATTTCTGCGGTACCCTTGGGTTTGACACCATGTTCTTCCCGGGCATCAGGGAGGAGGATGCCAACAGAATCAATATTTTCCAGGAGCCTTATCACTATCGTGCTATCGCTGCGTACACTGAAACCCTCAAGGCGGGAGACTCCAATTTCCAGAAGGATTACCTCCTCAATGTGACGCCCCGGGAGGATGACAGCCCATTTTTCACAAGTTATATCCGCATTGGACGATTGAAAGAGCTCTATCAAGCCACGGGAAGCAGACCCTACTCTATCCTGCTCTCCGGAGAGATACTTCTGTGGATACTGCTGATTGTTTCTTTTTTGCTGTCGACTCTCTTGCTGGCAGTGCCAGTGGTTGTTTCGAAGATAAAACCTGTAAGATGGCTTCAGGTGCTCTATTTCCTCTCTCTGGGAGCTGGATTCATGTTCGTAGAGACAGCTTTTATCCGGGAGTTTACCCTCGCGACAGGAAGTCCCGTCAGAAGCTTCACCCTGGTGTTGTTCATCATGCTCATCGCCTCAGGCTTTGGAGGATACTTTTCCGGAAAGCTCAAAGACAAACACCTCCTCCCGGTAATGCTGGTCCTTACGATAATCCTCTTTGTCCTGTTTCTTTCAATCCGAACGCTCACCGGTTTCTCCCTCACCCTTCCTCCGGGAATCAGGGAACTCTTCCTCGGATCTCTCCTCATCCCCCCGGCCTTCCTTCTCGGGGTCCCCTTTCCCCTCGGTATGAGGTCTTTCCCCGTATCTCCCGGCGGCCGGGCATATTTCTGGGCAGCCAATGGCTGTACGTCGGTCCTTGCGTCAGTCTTTTCCCTTTTCATCGCAATGAATCTGGGAATATCCTGGCTGCTTCTCTTTGCCGCTGGTGCCTATTGCGTTGCACTCCTGGTTATTCGCAAATAATCATATTTTAATCTATACTCTGTACTGACGGACAATATGGAATCCTCTCCGGTTAACCGGGAAGACAAAGAGATACCCCTTACGATAAGCATTGGGCTAAGCACCGGGGACTTTGAAGAAATGGGTAAGGATTCACCGGAAGCCTTCATATCCCGGGCGGACGAAGAGCTTTATAAGGCAAAGAACAGCGGCCGGAACCGCGTTTGCTTTTAGAATCATGCCACACATTTATCTAAACCAATCTTCCTTGACCGCCGGGAAAGGGGGTGGTACCCTGAATATTATGACAACTCGCACATCAAAGGTTATTGAAGAAATCAAGAAGTACAAATTGGTTCCGGTCCTTGTAATTGAACGAGTCGAAGACGCTGTTCCCCTGGCGGAAGCCCTTATTGCGGGGGGTCTTCCGGTTGCAGAGGTTACTTTCCGTACCGATGCGGCGGAAGGGGCAATCAGACGGATCGCAGAGCGGTTTCCCGATATCCTCCTGGGGGCCGGCACGGTTTTAACTACCGGGCAGGCCGACCGTGCTGCCGCTGCGGGAGCACAGTTTCTCGTCAGCCCCGGGTTTAATCCCACCGTTGTAGATCACTGCCTTTCGAAGGGTATCACCGTTGTCCCGGGGATAAACTCACCATCCCAGGTGGAGATGGGGCTCAAACGGGGGTTGAAGGTGTTAAAATTCTTCCCTGCCGAGGTTTCCGGCGGTATCGCCATGTTAAAGGCCCTGGGATCGGTCTACGATGTGGATTATATTCCCACCGGTGGAATCAATGCCGGGAATATTCGGAATTACCTGGACCAGAAACGGGTCATCGCCTGCGGCGGAAGTTGGGTTGCAAAGAAGGACCTCATCACCGCGGGGAATTTCAGCAGGATCACGGAACTTTGCAAAGAGGCAATAAAGCTTATCGGGTAGGCTGTATATAAGATATAAATAGATCCTATTCCCGGAAGGGGGTAAGAGATAGGACCTCTCCCTTTTTTCGGGCTTCTTCGGCAGCGAAAGCCATAAAATGGGACTCAAGGGCCTCGGATAATCCGCTTATTCCCCCCTCTTCGGGTGTCTTTTCCCCAAGAAGAACAGCTGTGACAGCGTCGAGCATGGCGAAATCACCCCCTCCGTGACCATCCATCTGCACCCCTTTTCGATAGACAACCCGGCTGTTGAGGTAGCGGTGGTCTGTAATAGTCAGTTCTTCGCCATATAGCCGGAAGAATCCCCGGATCGTTCCTTTTGTTCCGAATATCCGGATTTCCCGGCCTTCAAAATCGGAAAACCCGTGGACTGTCAGTGTTCCGGTAATTCCTGAAGGATACCGGCAGGTTACTACCTGATGGTCAACCACATCGTTTCCACAACGATAGATACACCTGCCGTAAGGTCCCTCCTTTAGGGCTTTCATACGGCCCTCTTCCGAGTGATCGGCGCTGATAGTATTGGACGGAAACATTTGCCAATCACTTAAGGCCTTCAGCGGCGGGATAATCTTCCCCAAACCGCGGAAAAACCCGGGAGAGCTGAAGGATGCACCAATCATCAAATTGAGGATTTTTGACCTGGAGTGTTTGACGGTCCGCAGAAGAGGTTCCCCACGGAGGTATAAACGTGGAGAAAACCACGGACAACTCTCCCCGGCCGGACATCCATCGGTACATCGCCTGGGAGCTCCTTCGGGGGCGTTCTCCTCCCGGTAATAGAGAAGATTTCCCGAGGATTCAACAGATTGAGCCCGTTCTCCAATGATCCAGAACATCAGGTCGAGGTCATGGCAGGTTTTTGCCAGAATGAGGGGGGAAGATTCATCGGCATTGCTGTAATGTCCCCGTACATAAGAGTGGCCATAATGCCAGGTGGATATATTTTCCGATTGCTCGTAGTGTACAACCTGGCCTATCGCCCCTGAATCGACGAGTTCCTTCACCTTTCTCCAAAAAGGGGTATACCGCAGAACATGTCCTACCTGGACAACTTGAGTCTCTTTTTGCGGATAACCTGCGAGGTTTTTGCATTCCGTGATGTCAGGGGAAATCGGCTTTTCAAGGAGCAGATTATACCCACCCCTCAAGGCCGTCATGGCAGGTTCGTAATGCATTGCGTCCTGGGTACAGATGAAGGCGATATCAGCAAGAGGCTCTCCCTCCCGGGATAGAAGATCCTGCCAGCTTAAGAAAGCCTTGTCGTCGGGAATGCCATGTTCTTTTTGAAAGAGTTTGCGGCGGTAAGAATCGGGATCAGCAACAGCAATAAATTTAAGCCTGTCAGGGTGAGCAAGGGCATAAGCCCCATAGACTTCAGCACCCCGGAGCCCCGCACCCGCGAGAATCGCTGTCGCGGGAGTTCCCGGCTTTTTCTTTTTACCCCCGCGCATTTATACCTCTATCCATCACCCGGGGTACTTCTCATCACCTCAGCCTGATTCGCGAGGTATCCCTGCAGGGAATCGCGGTCCTTTCCAATAGTGAAGATGATTATAATGAAGATGATCCCGCAGGGGACCCACCAGAAGATCGAGAAGTTCATGGTAAACAGATACCCCAGAGGAATGAGGAGCCCTCCGATTGCGGGCCCAAACCCCTGTCCGAGATTGTCTGTCAAATTGAAAATAGCGAATACCGAACCCCGGTGCTCCGG
>JAGLYY010000562.1 GCA_023131935.1 Spirochaetales bacterium
GTTAAGCCTTTTCCCGCATGGCAGCTTCTCTAATAATAATTCCTGTTTTGAAATTAATATTCAGGTGGGTAAACTGTAGACAGGATAATCTTTAGCCTTTCCCCTCTTGGGTAGAGTTACAGAAAGTGTCACCTTTTTATAATGAGTTCTCAAATACTTGAAGCAATAATGTTGTTTTCCCGGTACTAAGTACTAAAGGGAAACAGAAAATGGATTTACCATTATTACTATCAGACAATAGTCTCTTTGACAGGGTAGTTTCGATTTTAGAGCAGAGTCGTGCTATTTCAGTTCATGCGATCAATAAACAGATGGTAATTGCTTACTGGCTTATAGGTAGAGAGATCGTGATGGAGATTCAAGAGGGAGAAGATAGGGCAAAGTATGGTAAGCAGATTATTGAAAAACTTTCAGAACAACTGACAAAGAAGTATGGCAAGGGATTTTCAGTTACAAGCTTGCAATACTATAGAAAATTCTATCAGGCTTACATAAATCGAAAGATAATTCCACACCCGGTGGGCGTGGAATCTATAACAGAAATATCTACTAAAATTCTGCACCCAATGGGTAACGAATTGAATAATCTTCAAAAAGGTCACCCGGAAGGAGACGAATCTGAGATCGGTTTTTCCCCACAGCTAAGCTGGTCTCACTACCGTGCCCTGATGCGGGTGGACAATCAGGATGCTCGAAACTTCTACGAGAGCGAAGCAATTTCTATTGGCTGGGATAAGCGTACTCTGGAACGTCAAATTCATTCGTTTTATTACGAACGCATGTTGAAAAGCCAAAATAATCAAAAGATGCTAGAATCTGCGCGTAATGAGATGATTCCCTATGAACCAGCGGTGGAAACCCTGAAAAATCCATATGTATTGGAATTCTTGGGGTTACCGGATGTAGCGGCTTTGCATGAGACACAGTTGGAATCAGCAGTTATCACTCATTTACAGCAGTTCCTTCTGGAACTGGGCAAGGGATTTGCCTTTGTCGCCCGTCAAAAACGAATGCGTTTTAATGATACAGATTTGTATGTGGATCTTGTTTTTTATAACTGCATTTTGAAGTGTTATTTGCTGATTGATTTTAAAATGGGAAAACTGTCTCACAAGGATGTAGGTCAGATGGATGGCTATGTGCGCATGTTTGATGATCTTCATCAAGCCGAAGATGATAACCCGACCATAGGTTTGATTCTTTGTGCTGAGAAAAATGAAGCAGTCGCGCGATATTCCGTTCTCAAAGATCGTAAGCAGATATTTGCCTCTAAATACATGCTTTACTTACCTACTGAGGAGGAACTGGCCAGGGAGTTAGAGCGGGAACGAAGGCTCATTGAAGAACAGTTGGCAGAACTGTAAGGGTTCGAAGAGTGCTTGATGCTCTTTTCCCGCACGGCAGCTTTTTAGGATGGGTCTTTAATGTTGAGAATATCATGAGATATTGTATCATGAAAAAAGGGGGAATGCCGGATTTAGGGTTATAGTGACTGCCAAACCTGTATCCCCCACTCAATTCCCGCTCGCCCCAGAGAATCATCCTGCCTTGAGTTTTCAATCAGACTGAACCCCAGCCTTTCTATCAGAAACCTGTACTTTTCTTGCGGCCTGATATAAAAAAACCTCCCGTTTGCGTCACGGTTTGTCTCGGAATCTATGCCGGGATACTGAACAGGGAAGCTGATTACAGGGAAGTTTGGGCAAATCCGAACCAGCCGGAGAACCTCTAAAATATTTCCGGAATACTTGAGCAATTCTCATTTTCACTCAACTCATGATACAACCGGAAAGAATTGACCAAGCAATTCTCATTTTCAGCTAACTCATGATGCAACCGGATAGAATTGACAGGAAAA
>JAGLYY010000563.1 GCA_023131935.1 Spirochaetales bacterium
GCCGCGATAAATGGGTCATTTTTAATTTTCCGCAGCCGGGTTACCGCCTCTTCCACCTTTCCGGAGCGATAACGGCGGTGCATCCCCTTTAAAACGCTATCGGATCCGGATTGTACCGGGATATGAAAATGGGGGCAAATTGATTCATGAGCAAGGGATTCCGCGAGCTCTTCGGTAACCATTTCCGGTTCCAGGGAGGAAAGACGGACCCTCATCTTTTTTGCGGCTTTCGGAAGCTCTCGAAGAAGGGCCGGCAATCCCCTACCCTCTGAGAGGTAGGATGAGATATTCACTCCTGTCAGCACCACCTCCCGGTATCCCTTACGGGAGAGGGTCTCCACCCTCTTCAGGACCTCTTCGGTAGAGAGGCTTACCGAATTACCCCGCGCCAGGGGTACCCGGCAGTAGGCACACCGATTGTTGCAGCCGTCCTGAATCTTCAGGAAGGCCCTGGAGTGATAGCTGAAACTGCTTGCTTCGAATCTGAACCTTCCCCCTATCGCGGAGGATTCAGAAGCGGATGGGTCCCGCGCCTTCTCGAGGTAGCGGACCGTACTGTTGTGGGAACTCCCCTCTCCGGAGTGCTGCTGAATGTAAAGGGGAAGGTCGAGGAGGATATCTTTATTTTCGTGGGAGACAACCACGACGTTCTCTCCAAGGACCGCGAGCTCCTCCTTGTTCAGCTGGGCGTAACAACCGGTAACGATAACCGGGGCTTCGGCATGTTCCCGGCTGAATTTTCGGATCATCCTCCGGGCTTTCTGCTCCGCCTTGGAGGTGACGGTGCAGGTGTTGACAATGTAGATATCCGCGGATTCATCTGCTGTGGCAATAAAAAAGCCCTGACTCCTGAATGAGGAAGCCAGGGCCTCGCTTTCGCATTGATTCAACTTACAGCCGAGGGTGTAGAAAGCGGCTTTCATTGACCCTCCGGTTTCATCGCCGCCTCTGCCCGTTCTTTTCCTCTGAGGGCTTCCGCGTAAGAGGGATTGAGCTTCAGGGCTTTCTCGTATGCCTCGATGGCATATTCAAAATCTTCCGCTTTTTCCCGGGCGTACCCGATACGGGCCCACCACCGGGCAATGTTGGGAGAATGGTAGACAGCGGTGGAAAAAGCGATATCCGCGTGATTGAACTCCCCAAGACGGATAAAAATCTCCCCCATGAAGTAATAGACGGTTTCAATCCTGTCCCCTGTGGGCGCGAGTGCAGCATATTGTTCTAAATATTTAAGGGCGTCAAGATTATTGCCCAGATAAAAGTTCGCTTCACCCATGATCTCAATGATCCGCGGATCATACCGGGCGATCTTCATCCCTTCCGTCCCATAATCGAGGGCCTCCTGATATCTGCCCAAGGCAAGAAGGCTCCAGCCAAGCACTGAATAGGAGTTCATATTCTTTTCGCTGATTGCCAATTCATCGATACAGATTTTTACCGCGTCGTTGAAACGGCTTTCCCGGTAAGCAGCCAGGGCATCCGGTCTATCCTGAGCGATAACGGGGGAAGGGGAAATAATCATAAAAGCAAAAAACAAAGCCAGGGGATACCTGGGGAATTTATGTTTCATTGATTTCTGTCTCCGGGTCTAATGAAATATCGGGGGATTGCATTTTACAGATGCCGTTAAACCGGCAGCCGCTTTCCATAATCACGTCGGGAGCAGTAATGTCACCCTCTACCTTTGCCGAAGAGAAGAGCTCAACCCTGGTTGTGGCATAAACGTTTCCCTTTACCCGGCCCTTCAAAGAGACAATATTCGCGGCTACCTGGGCCTCCACATCGGCATGTTCGTCGATGTAAAGATCTCCGGCCGCCCGGATATCCCCTTTCATCCGCCCTTTTATCATAAGGGAATCGGAAAACCGGAGGGTCCCGGTAAAATCTATATCCTCTCCTAGGATGGTATTGATCGTTGATTCATCAACATTTTGAATATGTATTTCTGACATGAACTTTCCCTGATCCTCCCCGATTGGTTGTTATCGTACCGGGTAAATATGCAGGGTGTCAAGTTGAGATTACGGGACGGCTATGCAGAACGTTTTGCGTTATGTTATGCTTAGGCATTCCTAAGCAAGAAAACAGTATAGTTTCATCCTTTCACTCTTGCGAAAGGATGGGAACTCTAAATAGTTTAAATAGTACATGAGAGGGAAGGCTATAGGGGTAGTTAGGTTGTTTATGCTGTTAGGCTGTACACACACGGCCAATCCTACCTAATAGCCTACAG
>JAGLYY010000564.1 GCA_023131935.1 Spirochaetales bacterium
CCGACAGCGAGCATCCTGATTTGTGCGAGCGATGTATTTCGGTTGTGCGAAAAAGGATTAAACGCAGAGAAGAAATAGAATAAACCCGGATTTCCCAGTTAGTTGGTGACAAACAGACAGGATTTTGATTTGACGGCAATTGTGGTTAGTTCGGCAAAGAGCTTTTCTGCAGAACATTCCTGACCCTTTCAATTCTCCCCTCCAATTTTCTTGAGGAAGACGGGGTAGTCCAAGGTATTACATTTCCTGGATAATCCTCTTAAATGGCTCTAATGTAGGATGGTCAAAATCCCAAGCCTTTTCACGCGATGCTAATCCGATAGGTAAACCAGCAAAATCTTTTTTCCCCGCTAAAAAACAATGGAGCTTGCTCTTGTGGATACGAGGAAGTTGTTCGCCTTTGGCTTTTGCACATTCTAAATAATCGTCCACACATTCCAATAAAGGGTCATTTTCGACTGTCGAAAGACAGAGGTCTTCTAACCGCCCCTTTTGTTGTTTGGGGCCTGGAAAAATCATAAATGCAGTTTTCAAAGTAGCGTTTCTGATATACTCAAAAGGTTCTTCGGGTACCGGTATATTTGCCTGCGTCATAGAATGTTGAATGCTGTCTGTTGCAGCTTTAGCGTCCGTTTCGGCGTCACGAGCTACTACTATGGTTTCGACGTCGTCGTAAGATTCGTCGTTAGCTAACAACAAGAGAAAATTAGTCAACTCCTTAATGCCTCCGAAGTCCATTACCTGAAAGTCAATCTCATGGCGAAAGTGTCTACTTGCCCATACAAGAAATAACTCAGCGTCTCGGCCTTCAGCAAGAAGAAGTTTTTTGTGGGTTATTGGTTCAGGCTTGGACAAATTATCTTACCTCTCGATTTGTTCTTATAGCAGTGCCGATCATATCATAGTTTGAAAGTTTGGCGGATATTTCATCGTCTTTTCGATGGAGGCGGATATATCTGAAGTCCTCTGGCATTTCGGAAAGACCTTCGTGCGCGGCTCGAAGGCATTCATAGCTATGAGTAGTGGTAATAAGCTGGCAGTTGTATTTTTGCAGTGCTTTGCCTATAGCCTCCCAAATCTTTGTCAAAATAGAATAGTGAAGACCGTTTTCCATCTCATCGAGAAAAATGATTCGGTTGGGTGAATGTGCAATAGCAACTATAAGAGACAAGAGTTTTTCCATGCCTTCACCCATAAAATTAATTGGAAGGGTACGTGTAAAGCCTTCAAGTTTGCCATGGACCGACGAAATTGTACCTTCCTTGATGATCTTTAGACCTTGAAGGCGGGGCTCAATGATCTGAAGAAACTCGACGGCTTCGCTTTCCCGATCTTGTTGTGCTAATTTACTGAACTGTTCTGCAGTTTCATTTGTCTGAACATGCTTTTTGCTTGCCAAAAAACTGGCCGAAGGTAGTGAAATTTTTGAAGGTTTTGTTTTAGATACGACGGTGGGACGGTTATTGTTATTGGGGTCAAGGAAATGATGTAAAATGATTTTTTCACCTGATTTGCCGGAATATTCAGTGTCCATTGCTAAAGTAGTAAGTTCCTCATCTGTAGGAATCTGCCGTTCCTCAGTTTGGATCGTCGTTGGAGTTAGAGGTATAAATTCCTGATTAAACCTAAGCTTTATTTGTTCGTTGTTGTCATTTATAGTTAAAGAAATAAGAATTTCCCCATCCATATCATAATTGCGAAATATTGGTCCCCACATTGCCTCTGTTGTTAGAGTAACCTGTTCAATTCCGCGCCGACCGTATTGATTCAGAACCGTGCCTGGATTACGCTGATCCAGGAAAAGAAAAAGAGCTTCAAGCAACGACGTTTTCCCAACGTTATTTCTACCGCCGATTAGTGTTAT
>JAGLYY010000565.1 GCA_023131935.1 Spirochaetales bacterium
CCGAATCGCCTTGACAGAGCTGTTGAACATGTATTATAAGGGTGAACATGAAACGAGATATCTATGAAAAATTGCTGGAATGGAAGTCTTCCAAAGAACGTAAGCCATTGATTGTAAGAGGGGTGCGTCAGGTAGGAAAGACGTATATTCTTCAAGAGTTCGGTCGGAAAGAGTATAACAACGCCGCCTATTTCAACTTTGAAGAAGACCCGGCGCTTGATGACTTTTTTCAGCAGAAGTTGGATCCAGGACCGATAATCGCTAACCTATCGCTCTACCTGGATCGGGAAATAAGACCAGGTAACGATCTTATAATATTTGATGAAATTCAAGCCTCGAACAACGCACTAAACGCACTGAAATATTTTAGCGAACAAGCTGCTGAGTACCATATTGCTGCGGCAGGATCGCTTATCGGAATCACCCTTTCCCGGCCGCGGTCTTTTCCGGTTGGAAAAGTCAATTTCTTGGATATGTACCCGCTGACATTCCTGGAGTTTTTAGATGCTTTGGGAAAATCGGGATTAAGGCGGTTGATTGAAACAAAGAACGAATTTAGTGCTTTTCCTCAACCTTTTCACGATGAGTTGGTCAATTTGTTGGGCAAGTATTTTTTCGTCGGTGGATTGCCGGAACCGGTTAAGCTTTTTGTTGAAACCGGTAGTCTGAATGATGTCCGGAGTAACCAAAAAGATATTATCGATTCCTATCTGCTTGACTTTTCCAAGCATGCAATCACCTCAGATATCCCCAAGCTCACCATGATATGGGATTCTATCCCCACACAGCTGGCTAAGGAAAATAAGAGGTTCGTCTTTTCAGCGATACGTAAAAGTGCTCGGGCTAGAGAGTACGAAGGCGCTCTTCAATGGCTAGAGAAGGCTGGATTGATATACAAATCGCATCAGGTTACTATACCGAAGAAGCCACTCAAAGGTTACATGAATCGAAGCAGTTTCAAGGTCTTTGTCTTTGACGTCGGGATATTGGGAGCCATGGTGAAACTAGCCCCTCAACTACTTATGGAAAAGGACCGCCTGTTCACCGAATTCAAAGGCGCGTTTGTGGAGAATTATGTTGCTCAGCAATTGCGCTCAGAAAAACAGATTGATTTATACTATTGGACCAGTGAACGGAAAAAGGCAGAGTTGGACTTCCTGTGTGAATTTGGCTCTCAGATCTATCCCCTTGAGGCCAAAGCGGGAATCAATCCAAAGAGCAAAAGCCTCAATTCCTATGATAAGCAATTCAGTCCCTCCATTTTGTCAAGGACCACTCTCTTAAATCTTCGTCATGATGGGAGAATTCTAAATTACCCGCTCTATGCCATCACGCTGTTCCCAAAATTATACGCGGATAGCAGCCTGAAATAAGCAGCAAAAACATGCCGAAAATGGGAAGGCATCAGTTAAAACATAGGGGTCTTCATTCTTGAGTGTGCCGATCAAAACCGGCAAGGAGTTGGGAATGGAAGAGTCCTACGATGAAGGTCTAGCCAACCACATCGGCCCCGAGTCATGCGGTGATAATGGTAACATTATTAGCGAAGCGTTGGCAGGGGAAGGTCCCCATTTAACGCTCCCC
Organism: Spirochaetales bacterium; assembly: GCA_023131935.1. GTDB lineage: Bacteria > Spirochaetota > Spirochaetia > JAGLYY01 > JAGLYY01 > JAGLYY01. The sequence goes on from JAGLYY010000565.1 coordinate 1,585, forward strand.
GCGTCAGGCGTGGGATCTACGACTTGCCTTCGGCTCGTATTTGTGTCAGTGTATAATTATACTCACAGGGTTCACATACAGGGACGCCCTTCGGGTCTGCCCTCGGCCGTGAGCTCGGGCCGAATGGAGCTCAGTCGAAGCCTCACCCCATAAGTTCATGCCCCCGATAAACCGAGATCTTCGACATGCCGGGCGTGCACAACAGGATGAAGCCGACCCGATAAATCGTGAAGCTTATCCTGGGCCTGGAAAATTGGTTCGAAAAGGACGTGATTATGACCAAGCTTATTGATAATATAGAAAAGCATATATCCGCTGCGGTTGCCCATTACTGGCAGACACGTAAAGCGCAAAGGGAAAAACAGCAGAAAAGAGGTGTATCCGATGCCGGGTTGAGGAGTGCTGTGACCGGGGGTGCTCAAATGGACGGCTTTATTCATCTTTTCACGGAAATAATTGTTGATGCAGGGATGGAGGAAGGATATGTTTTCAGAAAAAGACTAGTTGAGTTGCCTGGCTTCTTCCGTCCGACCAAAGAGTGGGATTTGATAGTCGTCAAGAACGGCCATTTGATAGCAGCAATTGAAGCAAAATCTCAAGTA
>JAGLYY010000566.1 GCA_023131935.1 Spirochaetales bacterium
GGAGGCAATATCCGTGTTGGTTTTGAAGACAATATCTATTTTACAAAAGGAACCCTTGCATCCGGTAATGCCGAACTCGTTGAACGGGCAACAAGGATCGCCAGAGAGTCGGGTAGAGAAGTTGCTACTCCCGACGATGTACGAAAACAATTTTGCCTGCGAAAGGAGTAAACATTGAAATTGAACGGAAATCCCTTTGGTAGCCACAGAGTAATTGAACCTGTAGGGACCCTTCCTCAACCCGCGAGGAAAATAAATAATGATATGTCGGAAATCTGGGACAACGAAATCCTGGTAAACGTAGAGATCCTGAATGTTGATTCCGCGAGTTTTACCCAGATAAAAGAAGCCTGTGGAGGTGACGAAGGAAAGATTAAAGAAATGGTCCTTTCCATCGTCGCCGAACGGGGTAAAATGCAGAACCCCGTTACCGGTTCCGGCGGTATGTTTATCGGCACCGTCGCGGAAGTTGGGGACAAAATAAAAGAACGGGGAGATCTGAAACCCGGCGACAAGATCGCCAGTCTCGTTTCCCTCTCTCTTACCCCCTTGAGAATTGATGATATTCTTGAAGTTCGCAAAGACATTGACCAGGTAAGAATCAAAGGGCAGGCGGTGCTTTTCGCGAGCGGTATCTACGCGAAACTGCCAAATGATATGCCCGATGCCCTTGCCCTCGCGGTCCTCGATGTCTGCGGCGCTCCCGCCCAGGTCGCGCGGCTTGTACGCCCCGGGGATACCGTCGCCATTATCGGCGCCAGCGGTAAGTCCGGTATACTCTGCGCCTGGGAAGCAAAGAAACGGGCCGGGATTTCCGGTAAGGTTATCGGTTTTGCCTCCAGCGAACGGGGTTTCGCGAAACTAAAAAAGGTCAACCTTTGCGATGAAAACCGGATTATTGACGCCACTGACGCACTGGCCTGTAATAAGGCTGTCAGCGATTTAACCGGTGGTAAGATGGCCGACGTTGTAATCAACTGTGTAAATATCGAAAATACCGAAATGGGATCGATCCTGATGAGCCGCCAGGGAGGTACCATCTATTTCTTCAGCATGGCGACCTCCTTTACCAGGGCAGCCCTTGGCGCGGAGGGAGTTGGAATGGATGTGAACATGATCATCGGCAATGGTTACGCGAAAGATCATGCCGATATCACCCTGAATATTCTCAGGGAATCCCCGGTCATCCGCAAACTCTACGAGGAGCTTTACGCCTGATGAAACATGAATATTTAACCTACGATTTCCGTTCCATTCCCCTTTACGCTGACGTTTCACCGGAGGATTGGAACGATTGGAAATGGCAGATTAGAAACGCTATCCGGGATATCCCCACCCTCGAGAAAGTGCTTGAACTTTCCGAGGATGATAAGACAGCCTTGGATAGGACTTTACAGAAATTCCGGATGGCAATTACCCCTTATTACGCCTCTCTCATGGACCGGGAAAACCCCAATTGCCCTGTACGCTTACAGGGAGTCCCAACCTTCCATGAACTGGAGGATGAGGAGGGGGACCTTCTTGATCCTCTCTACGAGGACAAGGATTCTCCGGTACCCGGACTTACTCACCGGTACCCCGACAGGGTCCTTCTGCTCGTTACCAACATCTGCTCCATGTATTGCCGTCACTGTACCCGAAGAAGGATGGTTGGGTTTGATGATTCCGATCTCTCTACAGACAATATTGAAGCAGCTGTTGATTACATCAAAAACCATCCTGAGGTGCGGGATGTACTGATCTCCGGCGGAGACCCTCTGATTTTAAGTGATGACAGGTTAGAGTGGATTCTGAAGCAAATCAGAGAAATCGATCATGTGGAGATTATCCGGATTGGGACAAGAACTCCGGTGGTCCTTCCCCAGCGTATTACGCCGGAATTAGTGGAGATGCTTTCGAAGTACCATCCCATTTACATCAACACCCACTTCAACCATCCGAAGGAAATAACCGCTGAAGCAAAATCTGCCTGCGAAATGCTTGCAAACGGGGGAGTTCCCTTAGGAAACCAGACGGTCCTTCTTAAAAGGGTAAATGATCATCCATCCCTCATGAAACTCCTCATGCAGAAGCTTCTTTCTATCCGGGTAAAACCCTACTACATTTACCAGTGCGACATGAGTAGGGGAATCGGCCACTTCAGGACCTCTATTGCCAAGGGGATCGAGATTATTGAAAATCTCCGTGGACATACAACCGGTATGGCTGTACCCACCTTCGTTGTGGACGCGCCGGGGGGAGCAGGCAAGATACCCCTCATGCCCAACTATCTCGTCTCTCAGTCCGACAGGCGGTTGATTCTAAGGAATTACGAAGGGATGATCACTACCTACACCCAACCTAAAGAGACGGTTTCCAGTAGTTACGAAATAAGTGAAATCTGCGATGACCCAAACCTCAAAAGTGATGAAGGAATCGCGAGACTCCTGAATGGCGACCAGCTCTTCCTCATTCCGGAAAACCTGAGGAGGAAGGGGAACTGATAATGATCCGGCTTCCGGACCAGCAGCTTCAGAATAGAATTCAAGGAAAAACCGTCTTTATTACCGGCAGCGGGAAAAACGCCGGGAAAACAACCCTGCTCAAGTACCTGCTGCCGGAGGTTCGTAAGAAGGATAATCCTATCTTCCTTTCAATCGGTATTGATGGTGAAAGAACCGACAGGTTCTACGGAAACCTGAAGCCAAGGATAAGAACCGAACCGGGAGATATCGTAGTATCCTCAACCGGATCGCTAAAGGCGAGCGATGGGAATTTTACCATCCTCGAGGTATTTCCTCCGAAAACCGCGGTCGGAAAAATCGCGATAGCAGAAACACAGCGGGGCGGTTTCATCGAACTTACGGGTCCTGAGTTTAACGTTCAACTAAAAGGCGTTCTCAGGTGGCTTGGAGATCGCTATCCCGGCCGTACGATTCTCATCGATGGGGCCATAAACCGGTTGACCCAGGTTTCAACCGGAAGTTCCCCCTGGTTTATCCACGTAGTAACAATCGAGAGGGGGAACCTGAAACTCCGGGTGGAGGAGATCGAAAGAATAATCCACCTTTCCCGGCTGCCGGTTTACCGGGAGAGAATGGAAAACAGAGGGGAAGGAGAATCTCACTTTCCTGACAGCGCGAAGATCCAGGTACTTCCCGGAGCTCTGACCCTGAATACTGAAATCCTGGAAGATACCGGGGATATTCTGGTTCAGGACTTTACCCGGATTTTTTTAAGTTTGAAGCAGCTTAATAAACTGACAAAAACCCATCTCCTCTTTGTCAGAGACTCTTTCAGACTCTTAGGAGTACAGGTGAATCTGAAAAATATTGATCAGGAGGAATTTTTTCAACTCCTGCCTGAAGAAGACCGCGAAAAAATTGTTTTGAATCCCTATAGCATATAGAATACTAATAGATAACTTGCAGATTTATAGGAGTATGAATGGATCGGGAACTTTCCAGGTATATCCGTTTTGAAGAGTTTTATGACATCTATTATCAACCTCTAACACCCTACGGGAAGAGGGACAAAAGGGAAAAACTCATCTACACTCAAGCCGGAAAACTGGAGGAACTCTGGGACGATCAAAATAGATTGCTCATCCTTTTATCAGAAAAAAGGGAAAAAGGAGATCTTATCTCATATCACTTGAAACGGGTCCCCCTGCTTCCGGATTTCGATACGGATGGGGCAGATGTTGCCAACCTGTTTCTGGTTAAAAAATTCCTCATCCGGATAAATGCAATCTTCACGGCACTAAAGGGAACCCCGGCAGAAAGCCTTGCTATCCCCTTTACCCTGGAGAAATTGCTAACATCTCTTTCACCCGAAGGGAAACCAAAGGAACGGTTTTACCTTGCCAATACCATGTCAAAAAAACTCCAGGAGGTGCGGAGAAATCTTTCAGCCATGGAGGAAAGAATCCACCGGGAACAGAAAAAACTCCTTCAAATCATACTAAGTGAGACCGGCCTTGATTTCTCAGGAAAAGACTTCCTGCTCATCCCCTTTGAAAAAGGAGTGGTGAGTGATCTCCTGATGTGGGAGGATTACGACAGCCATTACATGATTGTTAAACCCGCGTTCTCCCGGGAACACCTGAATCTCATGAAAAAAAGAGAGGAACTCCTTTCGATCGAAAGAGGGGAAGAAAACAGAATCATTGAGGAACTCTGGTCCCAGGTCCGGCGGGAAACCGATTCTTTCTCACGATACGAAAAGTGGATCACCAGGATTGATACCCTTTTTGCCCGGGTATCAATTGCTGTAAAAGGGGGATGGGTCCGCCCCGTTCTGCGGAAGGAAGATTCCGGCATCATCCTGGAGGAGGCAAGATATCTTCCTCTTGAGAATGAGTGTGTAAACCGGAAGGTCCCCTACACTCCCCTGTCCCTGACCCTCAATGGCCCCTTAAACGTTCTTAGGGGATCAAATATGGCGGGAAAGAGTGTGGTTTTAAAGACTTTGCTCTTCATGCAGGTCCTTGCCCAGATGGGTTTTTATGTTCCCGCCGGGAAATTTGAAACCCTGATGTTCACAAACATCCTGCCGATCACCGGAAGTGCTGATGAGGGGAGGAAGGGATTAAGCAGTTTTGGATTGGAGATGTTCAGGCTGATCAAAGCCTGGGAGAAAATCGACGAACCGTCCCTCCTTGTTTTTGATGAGTTTGCCCGGTCTACCAACTCCACGGAATCTGCCCTCCTCTTTTCCTCAGTAATAAGAAACTTAAAAAGGCACCCGGTCTTCTTCATCGGAGCAACTCACCACCAGCACCTTGATCTTCCGGAAGTGACGAGGTATTTCAGGATGAAGGGTTTGAACCAGGAACGCTGGCACAACCTTTCTGTGGAGGCAGAACTCAGTGTGGAAGAACGGATCAATTTATTAAACCAGTGTATGGATTATACAGCCCTCCCCGACAGGGAAGAGGGTTCAGCAATGGATGCCCTGACGGTGGCCCGCCTCCTGGGGGTTCCTGAAGAGATACTGAAAATGAATGAATAAGAAGGAGCATAGAGAGAAATATATGACAAGTAAAGTTGGACTGACGCAAGACAAGGTAGACC
>JAGLYY010000567.1 GCA_023131935.1 Spirochaetales bacterium
GAGACAGGGTAGCGCTTGCCACAACGGATGATTTTAAAAACTATACAAGGCACGGTGTTATTATCCCCGGTCTTAATGACAAGGACGCGGTTTTTTTTCCTGAACGGATCAATGGGAAAATGGCCCTTCTCCATCGCATCCCACCCGACATACAGATAGTCTGTTTCGACAGCCTTGAACAGATGATAGGACCCGAAGAAGCGTTCTGGAAGGAATACAATTCTTCGATAGAGGAGCACACGATTTTAAAACGGAAATATGAATGGGAATCGAAAAAGATCGGCGCAGGTCCACCTCCCGTAAAAACTGAGGAGGGGTGGCTCCTTATCTATCACGGTGTTGATAACGATCATGTCTATCGTACCGGGGTCGCTCTCCTTGATCTTGAGGACCCTTCAAGGGTGATTGCCAGGAGTCCCCACCCGATTCTTGAACCCGAGGCCGATTACGAAAAGTATGGCGATGTGAATGATGTTGTTTTTCCGGAAGGGGCTATTGTACTTAAGGATACCCTTTTTATCTATTATGGCGGCGCGGATAAGGTCTGTGCTCTTGCAACAGTAAAAGTTAAGGATCTTATAGATTTTCTTAAGGAATTTCGTTGAAATTCCTTTTGGGATTGAGAAAACTATATTGGTAAGGAGGAAGCTTTTTTCGACAGGGAACCCGGGGTTCCTTAAACTATTGTTTTAAAAGGAGACATTAAGATGTTTAAAAGAAATAATGTATTGATGATCGTAATTATTATGATCATCCTTCCTGCATTTCTCTTTGGCAGAGGCGAGCCGGAAGAAGAGGAAGTGGAAGTAATCGTAGGTGAAACGCTGCTGACGGATGATATTGTCACCTGGGTGACTCTATCTGATTACGAAAAAGAGACAGGAAAAACAATCAAAGATTTCCAGGAAGCCCCCATGCTTTCAGCATTGGTAGCGTCCGGAAAACTTCCGGCCCTGAAAGACAGGCTGCCCAGTGAACCTTCGGTTATCGCTCCTGTAGAGATGATCGGGACATATGGCGGACGTCTGACTGTTACTGCTACATCCAACGACAGTTTCAGGAATCTGTTACACAAAGGTCTGTTACGGCGCGCGCATGACGGCTCCAAAGTGCTTACCGATATCGGTACCGGATATGAGTTTTCAGATGATTACAAAGTATTGACACTATATCTTCGGGAAGGTGTCAAATGGTCCGATGGAGCTCCCTTCACAGTAGATGACATTCTTTTCTGGTGGGAAGATATCCAAATGAACTCGGAGGTCACCCCAGGTGGTGCCAGCAGAGATTGGAAAGCAGGTAATGAATATGGCACCTTTAAGAAGATAAATGATTATACCCTCAGAATAACCTTTACTGCTCCACATCCCTCAATTATGTTTAATAAAAGTCATCCCTGGGGATTGTCTCAAGCACATTTCTTTGCTCCCAGACATTATCTACAAAAATGGCATATCGATTACAATCCCGGCGCGCAAAAACTTGCCGAGGAAGAAGGATATGAACACTGGCATCAGGCGCTAATGTATCATATGGGCAAATGGCAGGTTCATAAGCGGGAAAACATGCCTACGCTGTCCCCCTGGGTGGTTACGGAGGTAACAACCTCATATATTCTGGCAAAACGCAATCCTTATTTCTGGCAGATAGATACCGAAGGTAATCAGCTGCCCTACCTTGACGAGCTTATGTTTAAGTCGGTAGGTGACACCGAGGCCATGATTATGGATGCTATTTCCGGTAACATTGACCAGGTACTCGGTTACGAAGTGCTTGCTCTGGCCGATTATCCTCTGATGAAAGAGAATGAGGAAAGCGGCGGATACAGAGTGGTTGTTTCTAAAGCATTACCACAATCTGCAATGTGGATAGTGATGAATCCGATAACTCCTGACAATGAATTGCGAACAATTTTTAACGATATCCGGTTCAGGCAGGCTGT
>JAGLYY010000568.1 GCA_023131935.1 Spirochaetales bacterium
TATCCGGCTGTATCATAATCCATGTCAAAATGAGAATTGCTCTATTGAATAACAGGTTCCACTGACAGATGCCTGATTGCTCTTACAAGCGGACTTTTCCACACAAAACCGCGTTATCTGAATAGAATAATTATTTTTGCCATATCATTTAAATAAATATTACTAATTTCAATTTTACATTGATATTTATTAAGTATTTCCTTATAATTATAAATGAAAGCTTTGATTTTCAGGAGGTAATTACCATGATGAACAGAATCCTCCACGATTGTCCCGTATGTGGGTCATCTTTAATGGTTCGTGTACTGGAATGCACAAAATGCGGGACACGGATAGAGGGGACCTTTGATACCCCCCATAACAGAATATTAAGTCTTTCGGAAAAGGACATCGAATTTGTTGAACTTTTTGTCCGATTACGGGGAAATATAAAAGAGATGGAAAAAGCCCTCGGAGTATCATATCCTACAGTAAGAGGGCGGCTTGACTCTGTCATCAGCAACCTCGGTTTTCAGACAAAGAGAGGACCTTCCAAAGAGAGGAGAAAAGAAGTTATCGATCAACTTGAAGCAGGGAAAATTACTGCCGAAGAAGCAGCAAGATTATTACAGGAGGAGGAAGTAGATGAATGATGAGGGAGGGGTGTCTATTCAAGGTCCTCTTCCCCCGTACTCCCCTTTTTAAGCTGTAGAATAACGTTACTGATTTCAGGATTGTTCCATTTCGCTTGCGGAAGATTGCCGGGGACGCTGCTGCTACCCTGAAAAATTTAAAAAAAGGAATGAGCTGGGCAGAAAATTTCCACCCCCCGAGAAGGATGTAATCTCCCGAATACCCAGCCATTCCCTTCCCTTTTTACTTAGGTCTTACCTGGATCTTTACCTGCCTTTTTGCCATACCCGGTTTTAACTAAATTCACTTTTTTCTATATTGTTTACTTTTTCTTATGGGTTTCTACATACACATTGTTCTCGATAGCAGTATAGGTTATGACCGGTCAATTGAACATCCTGAAAAAATACCGAAATAATACGTAGGATTTCTACGTATTACGTAGATTTATCCTCCAGGGAAAGCAGGAAAGTTTCCAGGTTTACCGCTGTATTCGTTAATCCCATTTTCTTACGGAGATTTGCCCGGTGGGTTTCAGCAGTTCTTTTTGAAATATTGAGAACTTCAGAGATCTCTTTGGAACTTTTCCCCTGTTTTACCAGGTTCGCAACCTGAATTTCTGACGGGGTAAGTTGGTATTTTGGCATAAGAAGTTTTCGACTGAAAGGAGATATGAGATCCTTCAGGTTAGTTATGATTATCTCCAGCAATTTGGATCCGGTGCTATCGTTTACCAGGGAAGTCAATTTTTCGAGATAGGGAAAAACAGTTTCCCGCAGATTGAGGAGGATCCGTTCCTCAACATCACCACGCCGTTTTTCCAGGTTTCCAAGAATATTTTCCAGAGTGAGGTTTAACTCTCCAATCTCCTCGGCCCGCAGTTGGAACCTGCTTTCCAGTTTACGCTGAGCTTCCAGCAGCTCATCTTCAGTTTTCTGCCGCTGACCTATCTCCAGTTCCAGAACGTCACTGATCTGCGAAAGGGTCTGATAATGTATTCCGATCTGCTCATCCAGGACTGTTTCAAGTTTCTTGTTATATGCCTTATCAAGGCACTTATTGATTCGGAAAATAAGCTCATCGGAGCTGCATGATTTACTTAAGAAATCATCAGCATCGAACCGCAGAGCATCGATAACCACCTCCTTGTCATCATAAGAGGTAAGGATGATTACGAAGGTGTTTGGATAGAGTTTTTTTACCTCTTTTAAAACCCCAAGCCCATCTACCGGTTCCATCATAAAATCAGTAATAACAAGATCAAAGGTCTGGCTCTTGAGAAGATCAAGAGCGGTGTCTCCTCCCCCAGCGGTCTCGTTAGTGTAACCGAGGGTTGTCAGTCTCTCATGGAGAGACTGAAGCACTACAGGGTCATCATCTACAAGCAGGATTCTACTCAATGTACTACCCTCTTTTCTACCACATAGAAAACACGGTCAATCATGAGTATAGCACATTTTTATTTCTCTCCAACTCTCCATGTGCTCCGCAGCAGTTCTCATTATAGCCCACTTGACTTGTTTGCTTCGACCGGTTCCCGCGAA
>JAGLYY010000569.1 GCA_023131935.1 Spirochaetales bacterium
GCTTCAGATTTTTCCCGGGAACGCTCTTCAGCTGTTTCTACCAGGTTGTTGAAGTATTTTTGAGTAACCTGGAATTGTTCTGCTTTGTCACCAATTCTGTGGATCCGGATGGATCGGATTTTATCTCCCTGGGATATGGAGTTTACGATATCCTGTCCCTCGATTACATGGCCGAAAACGGTATGCTTGAAGTCGAGGTGGGGAGTAGGAACATGGGTAATGAAAAACTGGCTGCCATTTGTTCCGGGACCGCGATTAGCCATGGAGAGTGTTCCCGGTGAAGTGTGAAGCAGTGACCTGTCAAACTCGTCAGGGAAGGTGTAACCGGAACCACCGGTACCATCACCCTTGGGATCACCACTCTGGATCATGAAATTCTCAACAACCCGGTGGAAGGTCAGGCCATCATAAAAAGGATTACCCTTCGCCGCGTCCAAAGTCCCCTCTGCAAGACCGACAAAATTTGCCGTTGTCATAGGGGTTTTCTCATACTCCAATTGAAGAAGGATTCTTCCTTGTGATGTCTGTATAGCTGCGTAAACCCCAGGTTCCAGCCCGTCAGGAAGAGGGGCATCCCCATTACAAGAGCATAAAACGATGGCTATGAAAGTTATTAGTAATAAAAGTTTTCGCATGATGCTGCTCCGAAAGTGAATTGGTTCGAGCAGACTAACATACTCAGGGAATTATCGCAAGATTCGGGGAGATGCCTGTTTGATTGCCGCTGCTATTCATGGGATATCCGTATGGGAATTAGCGGGACTGATTCGCCTATCCTGTTTTCGGCAGGAGTATAGACGGATAGAGGAGTATATAATTGAGTTATGACATACCTTGTTTTCGGTCCAAATAAAAGGTAATATAGTAAAGGAGTTAATATGCCATTAATATCACAGTTTTTCGGAATAAAAATATTCATGTACTGGGACGAACACTCGCCTCCCCATTTTCACGCTGAATATGCAAATATGAAAGCTCTGATTTCTATCAAAGAAGCGGTTGTGATAAAAGGGCAACTCCCAGCCAGGCAACTTAAATTGGCCTTGGCCTGGTGTGAAATACATGAAGATGAACTAATGGAAAACTGGAAGATTGCTCAGAAACACGGCGAAATACACAGGATTGAACCCCTAAGATAGGAGATAATTTATGATGAACAATGTTATTCAAGTCTTACCTCAGAAAGATTTTACTGTCTATGTATACTTTGACGACGGTAAAATCAAGCTCTACGATGTTAAGCCACTTCTTGGAAGAGGTGTTTTTCATAGTATTTCTGATATCGATAGTTTTATTAATAAATGTACTGTTATCAACAACACCCTTGCTTGGGATATTGGCGGGAATCTCGATCCTTACAAGTGTATAGACATTGATCCAGTTCAGATATATGAAACGGCTAAAGATGTGAAAGATCCGTTATATCAATCTGCTTGAATTAAGGAGCACATCATTTAACATATAAAAGTCTTAATGCAGCTGCCGAAAAAGCATATCCCAAACAACCTTCAGCGTAAAAGAGTAAGAATATTTTATCAGTAAGTGATGAAGCGGCAATGTCACTAACCGCAATATTGGTTCAGAATTCCAATGCCGTGTGAGTCCCTGTTTCTTCAATTTCATGGCTAACAATGGTATCTCCATCGAAAATAAATC
>JAGLYY010000057.1 GCA_023131935.1 Spirochaetales bacterium
AGCCTACAGCCTATCTACCTATAGCCTTCCCCCTACAGATTCCTCGATTACCCGGAAAATCAGGTTTTATGTGCAAGATATTCCCGGTATTTCGCCGGATCACTCCTGAAACCGATAATTCTGTTTGAAGTCGCCTGTTCAGATTTTTTTAACGATGCCCTGGCTTCTTTGATAAGCTGGCTGCCCCGCATCAACCTTCCATTTCGACTTGATAATCCTATGGCTATCCGCAGGGAAGAATCATGGACGGTTAATTTTTCCCTGAAAGACTCCAACTTCCTGATACCCTGATAAAGATCCATATTGGGCAGAATAACGCTGTATGCAAGGGAGCCATGCTGGAAGGTGAGGTCCCTGAAGGGAAAACTGGTATGAACAACCGAAGAGAGCCTTTGTGTGGCTATCTTACCGGATTCTATGGTGACTATCGCGTACACCAAATCCTGATCGAAAGAAGCGCTTCTTTCGAGCTCAAAGGTTAACCGCTCCTCCTCATCACCCGGTGTACCGGTATAATCTACCTTATTATAGTTTTTACCTTTTGAAATATGAGATGATGTCCGCTCTTGGTTATCTAATCTGCGAAAGGATGGTAAGAGGGTAATGAGGACAACAGTAAAAGCCATATAGATAAGAAGGAATAGAAGGATACGCTTCATTCTAAGAATTATTTCCTCTTTCGTAAGTATGGTATAAATAGCATCAAGAGTCAGCTGGGTATCCGGAACAGGGGAGTAGGTTATCGTGAGATTTGTTTCGAAAAGATCGTCATAGACATACTCTACAGGAAAGGACAATCTGTCAGCTGATATGTTCCCGAGATAGCTTTCATCCTCAAAACGGAGATATTCTAACTGATTATCCCCGGAAAGCAGGAGAATACCCCGAAGCCGTGGATTACGACGCATAAAAGTCGTAACAGTATCACTGAATGTTTCCTGTTGGATCCCCCCCGGAGTAAGAAGCACGGAGGTTACAAGATTCTTCAGCTCAAGGAAATTGCGGTCAGCCCAATCGATTCCCCTTGTTCTGTCGAGAAGAGAGGTGAAAATAAAAAAAGAGGACAGAAGTACGAAGAGTAAGATGCTGAAAAAAGTATAAATTCTGGTAATCGTCTTTTCCATGACATCATTATACGAAAAATACGGGAAATGTGTTAGAAAAATTTCTGTTCTATCCTCTCTATCTTTAGTAATATAAAACGAGGGGGTTGAAGATGAAAAAAAGAAGAAGAGCCCTTCCTCCGGGGTGGTATCCGGAAAGCCGGGATGAAATAACAAGAGTCTTTTCCTCCTGGGAAAGTGATCTTCCAACTGCAACTGCAAACGGAATAGCAGGTATCGTTCCCCATGCAGGATGGACCTTTTCAGGTCGTCTGGCCTACAGGGTCTTCAGGGAGCTCGGGCGTGAGGTGGAGACTGTTATTGTAGTAGGGGGGCATTTACCCGGGGCAGCTGGAGTTTATGCGGCTATTGACGACCTCTTTGAAACACCTCTCGGAGAAGTCCCGGGGGATATGGAATTACTGGAATGTCTATCCGCAAAGCTTTCTCTTAAAGAGGACAATCACCCTGACAACACTGTTGAAATTCAACTACCCATGGTGAAACATTTTTTCCCCGAATCACAACTGCTCTGGCTGAGATCATCACCCGAGGGGGAGGGAAAGGGTCTCGGTTTATTACTTCATGAATGCGCCTTAAGCCTCGAAAGGAAGATCGTCGTTATCGGAAGTACAGATCTTACCCACTATGGCCCGAATTACGGGTTTATGCCCCGGGGAACAGGCAAAGAGGCACGGAACTGGGTAAAAGAGGAAAACGATAGACAGGTGATTAATGCTTTTCTTACTATGGACAGAGAGGCAGCAATTGAATCCGGAGTAAAAAAAATGGCTGCATGTTCAGCCGGAGGAGCTTTAAGTGCTATGGAGTTTGCCGGGGCTTCAGGGTGCGGGAGAGGAGAGTTGCTTGAATATGGAACGAGCTACGATATCCATCCCTCTGATTCCTTTGTAGGATATGGAGCGATCATATACAGAGCCTAACGCTCCAATACTCTGTTGAGCACATCAATAGTCCAATCCTTAACCTCTTCAAGGATAAATTTCCCGGATACGGGTTGTGTTCCATATTTCTTCCGCTGGGTAGCTGCCGCGGGGTAAAGAGTGGTCCAGATATCCCTGTTTTCCGGGGATAACTCCCAGAGGTATTTTGCAAGAGGACAATCGGGAATTTGAAGATTCTTCAGATTATCGCGGAATTGTGTGAGAAATTGGCACCAACTTGATGATGAGGGACCCGCACTGAAAAAAGAGGGGATATGGTCTTTCACTTTAACTCCCGATTCCGGTAAGGAAAGGGGAATTCCCATTCCAGGTACTCCAATAACCCGGCCATGAAGATGAACTGCTGAATGTTCCAAACGTTCTTTATAACTGATCATCGGTTTCGTTGTGTATCTGAAAACATCACCAAAAGGTTCCTTTTGAATACTCTTATTCCTGAGGATGAAGGAGAAAAAGAGAGATTCTACCGGATGAACCCTCCCTGCTTTAGAACGGAAATAGGGATAAATATAGGTCCCTCGGCTGTAAGCCTTGCCCTCAGGGTATGAGAAGTCAGCTCCGAAAAGATAAATCTCCCGGGCACCCAGGCTATCTGCAAGGGAGACAGCCGCATGGCTGACATTGCCCCCGGAAATATCAATCAGGGGAAATTTTCGCCAGTAGGTATTGATGTACCGGGAAAAAGGATGGCCGCTGGTAAAGAATACAAGGTTGTCCGTGAAACGGGTAAGGTCAGTGGGGGAGGCAAGATCGAGGACAAGGGGGATTTTTTCCGGAAACCCCGACAGAAAATGATGATAGGAAATGTGCTGACAGTCAATAGAGATGACGAGGTCCGGTATTACACCCACCTGAAGTAACGCTGGAAGAGATGTATCAGTGGCAATGAGAAAAGCATTCCCCCTCATCTCTTTTATCTGGGGAATCTGCATTTCCAGTGAAGGTCCGGCAGCGGTAACAAGGGCTTTTCGAATCGGAGAAAGAGTTGTAGTTGATTCCTCAGCGGTCTGCAGATTGGCAATACTGTTTAAGAACCACTTCTTGCCGAAGTAAGCCTGGACTGTGTAATCGTCCGCGACAGTACCGATGACATCTTTAATCGTATGTAATACTTCCATAAAGTAGTCTTCATCGGTATTAATACGGGTCCTGAGGGTGAGGGTTTCAATATCGCCTGTCAGAGCCGGAAGATACTGGGAAAGAAGAAATTCCGAAATACGATCTGGAGATTCGTCGACAAGGAAAGAGACCCGGGGGTCCATAATAAAATGATGTAAATCTATTTCTGAGATTATTCGCTTGAAAAATGAGAGGTCCCGTTCAATAACCAGGATTCCGGAAACCATCTGATTTTTCAAAAGAGGGGTTATATGGTAACCGGCTCCAAAACCAAGGCATACGATATATCCCCTCCCCGAGCAGGTGGAAGCCATCCGCTCCCCTTCCTTTACCGGATCAAATCTGCTATGAAAAGGTTTGCCTGAATTTGAAAGAGATGGGATAGAATGGCCCGATTTCGACAAAGAAAACTCAATATTTTGTGCGGGGTTAATGGGACCAAGTTTTATCGAGAGAGAAGGGTTTCGCGAAGCGAGGGCCAGAAGATTTCTTTTCAATATTCCATTATCCATCAGTAGACCTCACTGTGGGTGTAAGTAGTATCGATGATACGATAGAGTGCGGAGCGGCACTGTATTAATTCTTTATCACAATCAGAGAGGGTTGAGACCTTTTTGATAAACCTGAAATAAGATTCAATATCCGCGTATTTTAAGAGATCGTGCAGTAGCGGGTCATGTGTTTTTTTCAATTCTGAAAGAGATGAAAGATCGGAACGCCACTTCTCAAGAAGAATATCAATGGAATTCCCATTGGAGTCGCTGGTAGTAATTTTTAAAGGTTGCATCGGTCCTCTCTTTTCAATAAGTGATTTGAACTCATTCTCATCGAGGGAGATCATACCGGTTACCGGCTGCCCGGCAGGGAAAAGCCGGTAGATGGGGAAATCTAATGTATGTATGAAGCGGGAAAACCAACCCGCATAGGTCCTTAGAGCCGAGGTTGTCGCGGACTTCCCGGCTAAAAGCCCTTGGGAAAGAAGACGTTTAAGGTAAATAGTTGGCAGAGGAGAAAATCTGCCTGAAGCAGCTTCAATGAACTCATCAAATGTATGCGGTTTGCAGTGAGACTGAAGTCCATTTAGTGAGAAATCGAGGCCAGCAAAAATGACTGGAGAAAAACCGATATTTCTGGCAAAAAAGAGGGCAGAACCTGAAACCGTTCCATTCTCCGGAATGAGGAAAGGCGGTTCACCGATTAAATCAAACAGAGATCTCTCAAGTTCGGTTCCCTGGGAGAAAAATACCTTTGGAGCATTGAAAGACTCAGGCAGAGGTTTTGCAGTAAGGGGTAAAACAGCTGGTATTGAATGGTAATAATGCAGATGAAAACCCGCGAAGAATCCAGGATCAGTATGAATAAAGAGATCAGGAACAATTTGGTTAGCCGATAGGATCCTGAGAGAAGAGGGTAGGGCCATCAGCACAAGGTTTTTCCGATAGGTCCGTAGTAACGAAATTGACTTATTCAGAGATGGACCACTTGCGGCTATAACAATCGGGGAGGAATTAGATGTAATCCTGGAAAGTGATTGTGTCTGGGCCACGTTTCTTATTGCGTTTTTAATCCATTGGGACCCGAAGCTGCGGGTAGTCTTGATAGATCCATTCCTTTCACGGATATATTGTGCCACCTCCCTGGTAATATTTTTTACTTCTGAAGGAAAAACCCTGGAAGATGGGGGCCATTCTATTATACGAACACTCTCAAGATACATATCAGGCAGGTTTTGAAAGAGAAAATCCCGAATCGGGATTCCCCCCTTTGAAAACCAGCCGATATTTTCATGTATCATCCTGTTTTGCAGGAAAATTTCATCTGTGTATAATGAGATTATTCTAATACCAGGGTATTTTTCCAGTAGAGCTAGAGATAAATAATTTAAACCTGGAGCGATAAGCACAACGGTCTCTACCCGATTAGAAAACATGGTGTGTATATATTTCCGGGCTTCTTTAATTGGATCATAGGGGGAGTGGATATTGATGTCCTTTACCCGGGCAGAGGGTTTCCCGGACCGGGATAGGTAAAGTTCAATCATTTTCGATTGGGAGGGCTTGCTTAAGAAGAGATTCAGCTGTGTCACCATCAACCGGAAATGACCGAATAATTGCATCGAGCAGGGGCATCTGCTCGTTAAAATATCCCTGCATAGTCTGGAATATCTGGTGGGTAAGAAGGTCCATATCGTTCATAAGATGTCCTGATACCAGGAGAAGGACGAAATTCTTTTTGTAAATATAAACTTCGCCTACACCGGAGACAAGAGAAGATAGAATTTTCAGGATATCCTGTTTTATCCGGTAATATTCCACATCTCCCTCTTCCTTTGTGATTTTTAAGGGGAGTATCAGAAAATGTAAACAATCATCTTTTTCTCTTGCCTGATCTATGTGGAAGTCCATAGCGGTAAAAAGGTCAGTTAATGCGCTAATTTCAGTACCCTCAATATGCAAAATACTAAACAACTGACTTTCAGAGAGGATAACCCCTGTAGTGTGAAGAAGAGATGAAATCTCTGAGAATCGGGTATCCAAACTTTCCGGGAATGGCGAAGCGTCGATAATGAAAAAACAGGCGAATATCTTTCCATCAAGAGCTAACGGGAGGAGATGAAGATGCTCAAGCATGGAAAATTCACGAATCGAAAAGAAAGATTTGAAAGGTTCAAGCTCATCTTTTACGCAGGATCGAGGCAATGGATCATCGTTTAAAAGAACGATCTCAGGAGGAACAATAAGATGATGACGGGTGGTAGGATCGAGCCCTTTTGAAGCCCAGCAAACCAACTGATTATCCTCCCGGTCAAGGATGAGTAAAGCCCCTTTATGAATATTGAAGAAATCAGCATACAGGGTAAACAGCTTTTCCGGGGCATCCAAACCTGGCGTAACGTTCTCAATGCGTGTGTGGATATCATCAAAATCCCAAACGTTCTTATCGACCTTTACAGAGGTTGGTTCAGCAGTTTTTTTTTTACCGCCTGGGAAAATTTCTGGAAACGCAGGGCTTTATTGAGAAACCCCCCGCTGCTGTTACGATGTTTTTCAAGTTTAGCAAGTAATCCCATAATTATTTCAACCCCAGTTCTTGAAAAAGACGTTTATAAACTTCAAAATGCTCCGAACTGGCAAATTCCTGGATCTTTTCTTCCGGCAGGGCTTCAAGGAGATGATCCATATAAGAAAGAACAGATTTGACTTCGTTCTTAAGACCTGAAGAAAGGCCTGTACCCTCCATTGATACAGGTACTTCTTCTTCCTCGATTAACGGCTCAGCTTCGGGTACCTCAGGAAATTGAGAAGCTGCAACCTCGGGTGTGTGGATCTGTTCAATCTCAACGCCTGCTTCATCGGGGATGTGTATTTCTATTTCATCTAGTATCTCTTCTTCAGGTACTGCATCTATCGGTTCATGTGTTTCCAGTTCCAGTGAGATTTCTTCATCCAGGGATGGTTCGAGCCCAGTATCCTTAAGGAGATCAACCTCCTCCTGAATCTCATTTTCCGGGAGAGTGTCTACAGGAGTTTGGGGTAATTCCGGTTCTTCCTCAAGAAGGAGTTGTTCAGTATCGATTTCGAGATTTTCAATATCTTCAGGCGAAGGTTCCAAATCAATAATATCCTCCCTGTCGATGAGTAAATCTTCAGCACTTTCTTCCTGAGAGGTTAGCGGGATTTCTAATTCTTCAGGTTCTTCAAAAAGTAAATCCTGCTCATCTGGAATTTCCGTTGGTTCTCCTGCTTCCTCAGTGACATCAGCGGTATCGAGTATGTTATCAAGTTCATCACCGGTTAAGGCAATGGTTTCATCTTCATCCTCCTCAAAGAACCCTTTTTCATCATCCTGTAGTTGCGCGGCAGCTTTTTCCACGGGTGCTTGACGCAGGGAAGAAAGTTCAGATTTTAATTCAGCCAGCTCATCTTTTATCGAATGAAGCTCGCTTTCGATTTTTTGGAGAATTGAAAGTGACTCAGCGACAGGTCTTTCCGCGAGGATATCCTTCTCAAAAGCCCTTATATCGTCGAAATCAGTCTCTCCGGCGATAGAAGATTCGGCAGGTAATATCATTTCTTCCTCTGTGGACAATTCCTCGGAAAGAAC
Organism: Spirochaetales bacterium; assembly: GCA_023131935.1. Classification (GTDB taxonomy): domain Bacteria; phylum Spirochaetota; class Spirochaetia; order JAGLYY01; family JAGLYY01; genus JAGLYY01. The sequence continues at coordinate 7,292 of JAGLYY010000057.1, forward strand.
CCCCTCATCGGGGCTGATATCAGTTTCGAGGTCTGATAGAGTTATCTCTTCAATCTCGGGGAGTTCTGTTTCTAGATCTGAGCTTACCGGGGCCTCCTCCACAAGAAGCTCTGCTGAAGGAATTTCGGCTGCTTCAGGTTCCTCAAATCCAATGTCACCAAGAGGTTCTATCTCAAGCTCTCCGATTGATTCTTCCTCTACTGTCTCCGCTGCCTCATCGAGGACTTCAAACTCTTCAAGTTCAGCAAGTTCTTCAAGTTCAGCAAGTTCTTCAAGTTCCGGAAGTTCTTCTAACTCTTGTAGCTCTTCTAATTCTTTCAGCTCTTCCAATTCTGTTTGATTTTCCTCTGTCTCTGAAATATCTTCAAGTTCTTCCAGCTCCTGGAGATCTCCCATTATATCCAACTCTTCGACAGGTTCTTCCGCTGTTGCCGCAGCTTCAATTTCCTCCGGTTCAATTTCTTCAAGATCAGGCATCTCTATTTCGTCGATGGCTGGAAGGTCCGCAAGGTCATCTATCCTGTCAATATCTGACAGATCTTCAGCAAGGGGAATTTCCTCGGGAATTGACGCATCAAAATCATCTAAGCCGGTTGATATGGAAGAGGGCTGCCCACCCTCGCCTGAAAGCATCTCTTCGCTTACCAAGTCAGCATTGAGTTCGGGTGCTTCTGGTTCAGCTGCCTGGATATCCTCTAATTCTGAAAGGTCGATGGCCTCAAGTTCCTCGGACAAAGGTGCACCAGACTCTTCCTCTAAAATTACTTCACTAATTTCGCTTTCTTTCTCTTCCTCTTCCTGCATGTCAAGATCAAGATCGAAAAAGAAATCCTCTTCTTCCTCTTCTTCAGGTGGCAGGGAAGTCGATGACTCAATGGTAGGGCTTCCAGCAGCTTCGCTGGGCTCCATGAAAGATTCTTCGTCGATAAAATCATCAAGGGAAACTTCGGTTAGTTCATCTTCTTTCATATTTTCATCGGAAACGGGAACAGCCGATTCCGGGAATTCTTCTTCAAAGGACACATCTTCCAGAGGAACGCCTTCGAAAGCAACTTCGTCAGAAACAATTTCCGTAGCTTCCGGCTCAAGAGGGGTCGTTTCAAAATCAACATCTTCGATAGTATCATCTGTAGAATCCCCAGGTGTTTCAAGGTCACCAAGAAGTTCTTCCTCTTCTTCACTTAACACATTTTCCGGTTCGGGAATGAGATCCTGAAGGTCATAGTCTTCTTCAGTGGTCTGAGCTCCACGGCCGTTCTCGTAATCCTCTGGGCCGGTTTTTACCCAGACACCGTACTGTTCAAGTTCGGCATCTTCCGGTGAAGGAGTATCTAAGAGAGCTTCTTCTTCAAGTTCCTGTTCGAAGTCCTTCTGTTTCTCTGCCGCCATCCTCAACTCCTGCAATGATAATTCGCTACTGCATTATCGGCACTTTCTCTCTGCAATTTGAAATATATTATGGTTAAATACTCCTGTTACTATAGAATATATCGAAATCCACATCAATGAAACAGTTTTGAAATGAATTTCTAAAAAAAACTATCATTTCTCTGTTCAAGATTACCCTTTTTTCAGCCGTTGGTATAGGTATGAGAATGCTTGTCAGACTTGCTGTATCAATGTACATCGTTTTTCTCACTCTATCTTGTCTTCAATTCATATACGGTAGCACAGGGATCAAACAGAACCATCAATTAAAGATCTACCGGAACATGCTGAAAGAGAATATTCGGGAGTTGGAAGAATTCAATGAAAAACTACGTTTTGAACTTAAGGCATTGCGCGGTAATGAAGAAAAAATTGCCATAAACGCCCGCTCTATCGGCTACTTTAAAAATGGTGAAGGACTCATCTGGTTAGGAGAACGCCCACGAGTTCAACAGAATCAACCGACAGGGTGGATAGTAAAGCGTGATGCTTCCGTCCATGAAAATCTTCCACTGTTCAGAATGATCTCTCTTTCAATAGGCATTCTTGCTTTTCTCCTTATGAATTTTAAGAATAAAAATGCGTATATCTGAAAAACACCCTCAGGCAGTGAACCTCTCTATCGATATCCTTTCAGGAGGCGGAATAGCAATTCTTCCATGCGACACGATTTATGGCATTATCGGTCTAATGCCGGATTCAGAAGATCGGATAAGAAGCATCAAGGGGAGAGGGGAGAGTAAACACTTTATTGTCTTTCTCCCTGGAAGGGATGTAAAACCGGTATCAGATATCGAGCTTACAGAAAAGTTGTTGAAATTCTGGCCGGGCCCCCTGACCCTGATCGTTCCTATGCGGGGAGGAGGAACAATAGGAGTTCGTATACCTGCTGATCCTTTCCTCCAGAAAGTTCTGAGGGGGGTTGGAAAACCTCTCTATTCGACCAGTGTGAATAGAAGCGGTCAACCACCTCTCTGGAATATCAACAGCATTGTTGAGGAGTTTTCTGAGGAGGTTGATCTCATCGTCGATGGAGGGAACCATCCCGGAGGTATCCCCTCAACGGTCCTGGATGTAACAAAAAAACCCTATACTGTATTAAGACAGGGAGAAATCATCATTCCTGAAGATCTTCTTTAAATTTTTAAAAAAAGCCCGATATTTTTTTGATTTTTTGATTTGAGTATACTACCTTGTAAGTAGAGACTTCACTTTCTCCTTTGTCAGGGGAGTATGCAGCCTGTTCCCTGTTCAACATACTCCCCTGCACTTTATTCAGCAATTCTCCTGGCTTCAATATAGAACCGCTTCTCTTCAGCTTCTCCCATAGAAAATGTTTTCCGCGGCAGTGCGCCATCCCGGATTACTGTTTCAAAGAAAGCGCCTTTATCCACTTTAGGGAGAAAGAAGCCTATACTGTCCTCCTGCTTTCCAAGCTTGAGTGTAGATTCTGTCCCATGGATATAATCAATAACTGTTTCAGGATTAGTTTTCAGATACTTATCGAGGAATTTCTGGATTGAACCGGCAGGCAGGACAGCTTCCGGCCGCGTAAAGTAGATTATCCCCGATGTGGCCTCAGTAAAGAAACCAATCTTATGACAAGGAGCAGCCGTTTCAACAATCTCAGGAAGCTTCTCCACAGGGACCCCCTCTTCAATTTCAATACCCTCCTCTTTCCTGAGCTGGGAAAGCAGATTTTGAGGATCCAGGCGAAAGAGGACCCGGTGGATTGGTTTAAAGATAAGACCTTCATCATAGATGTTGAGAAGTTCCACCATTGCGTAACGGGCGGGGTGATTCATAACATTCTCCCCCCCATCAGATTTTACCTCCTCCCAAATTGACTTGGCGGTTGCAAGAGAGTGGTTACCATCTCCCATCGCGTAGAGAAGAACATCCCCGGCTCCGTATCTCTTTGCGAAGGCTTCCGGGTTTGCCAGAGCGGAAAGACCCTCCAGGAAATTACTGATAGCATCATGATCACTCACGTGGTATCCCCGCACCGCACCGCTCTCCATCATGAGGGAGAAGTCATAGATTTTTTTGAAAGCTGCTTTGTTTTCAAAAAGAGGTTCGACAACTTTCTTCTCCCGATCATCGATAAGTACCATGATGTGGGGGAACTCGAGGGGGGACCCCTGCCTGATCCGTTTCCTTGGGGGAATCCGTTCCACAATAGTGCCCTCGGTTGCTCTGATCAGGCTGGTAGATTCTTTAGAATAATCATACTTTTCCAGATCCAGGGCAAGGACTATTCCATGGCGCGGCGGGCTGAACCTTGTGGTTCTTTCCACAAGCATGATCCCCGGCTCCAGTTCGCGAAAGAGTCCCTCCTTCAGATGCCTTTCCATGGCGGACTGAATATTCCCGATCCGTTCTTCAGGGTTCTCCTCTCCGAGGAAACATTCAGGATAGACCATCTCCAGAGTGCTGGGAGATCCGGATGTATATTTCCGCACCCTGTCCCAGTATTCCGGTTCAGAGGAGTATTGATCGCAGGCAACTACAGCCCACTTATTCATATCAATTTGATCTCCGGGAAGGAGAACGCGGGGAAGCAAAATTCCAAGCTCCTCTAGGGATTTGTTGATTTCCATTAAAATCTCCCATTTCAGCAGTTCCACAAATTAAGAAGTATCAATTTACGGGATATTCCATCCTTGCGTATCCGGTTTGTACCGGGTAAGGTAACGTAACATGAGCGATAAGATTGTAACGCAAAATACAGGAGCTGGAAAGAGAAATATTGGGGGAATATCAATCTTTTTCGACGTTACCTGTTTCCCCCCGAAACCGGATGCCTTTGACAGATTGCTGCGTTATTACTCTGAAAAGGGGGTCGAAAGAATCTTCTTCCAGGTTGGTGAATTCTTTCCCTGGTCCCTCGTGGAAATGCCTGTCTCTCCCTTTCGTTATGATGAGAAAGTTATCGAAGGAATATCCCTGCTGGCGGAAAGGTTTAGGTTCAAGATTGTCCCTGTTGTACCCTCGGGCAAAGGACTTATGTTTCTTACAAGGAGGCCTTCGTTTTTCCGGTTATTCGATGATAGGCAGGGGAGAACAGGTAAGAAAACCACGATAGCTCCTTTCCTGCGTCAGCTTTCCCTCCGGATGGGAGAAGACCTTCTTGAATTATTCCCCAACGCAGAGGGCCTCTTGTTTTCCTTCCCGGAGGGAGAGAGAAAAGAATCCCTGGATAGAGAGGTTAAGGCTTTAAAAACCGAACTGCCGGAGATCGGGAGGATTTTTATTGGAACCATCGACGCGGAGGGGGAAATGGACCAGAGAATCATCAGTTTCCCTGATGAAACCGCGTTCATGCCGGTTCTTGAATCAACAAAAGGAGATGGCCCCTTTTTCCCGATGATGGAATTCCGGTTTTTTCATTCTGCTTGTGATACACTTTGGAAAGAGATCAGAGAAATCCGGGAAATTCTCGCGGGGGAAATCTACCTTTTACAATCCGGCTGTCCATCCCTGGTGTTGGCTGAACGGGTGGAAGAATTAGCCGGACGGATGAATGAGGTTCTGGAGATAGCCAGAGACTGGTTAAAGAGCGCTAAAGGGATGATATCTGAGGAATGGTTGGTATGGGATGTAAGATCGAGGGTTGAGCCCCTGCGGGAAGAGGTGCACCTGATACAATCCCGGTATAATTCCCTCTCGGTCCGTTTATGTAAATAATCCTATGCTTGTTCTTTTCCGGAGCCTCAATTATACTGCTCCTTAATAAAATAAAGAGGATGGAATTCTACTATGAAAAAAGTACCTGTACTGAGTACCGATGAAGCGTTAAATAACGGAATACGCAAAACCTGTGAGAAATTCGCCCAGGGGTTTATCCCGATCGTTTTTTCACGGCCCGAAGATATCCTTGCATACCTTGAATACGAATTGCCGGATGTATCGATCCTGAATTTCAACGATCCCTCGGCGGATGCTGTTTCGGTAATCAAAGAGGTGAAGGCAGACAATTGGCTCCACTATGGGGGGATCATCGTAATTCATAATTCAAAAGACAAGGAATGGCTTCAGAATGACCTCCGGGGGACTAATACCATTGCTATTATTCACCGAAAAGATTTTCATATAGCCTTTCCGCGTCTCATGCGTATATTAAAAACAAATCGCCGTTTCCTGTTCCAGAGAGACATTCAGGCAAAACTGCTTGAAGAGATATCCGGCTCTTTTGTAATCGACAACGATCCCTTTGACGTAAAGACCTACGCCAACCTTATAAAAAATTTTCTGTACAATCTGAATTTTATTAATCAGGAAATTAAAAACGGCCTTCAGATTGCCCTGCAGGAACTACTCATGAACGCTATTGAACATGGCAACTGTTCGATCAGTTTTCAGGAAAAAACGGATTGGATGATGAATGGCGGGGATATCATCAGTCTCGTCCGGAAGAAAAATGAGGACCCCGATATCAGGAATAAAAAAGTTCATTTCAGTTACTCCATCAGTCCCGAGAGGTCCACCTTTACCATCCGTGACGAGGGGGCAGGGTTTGATTGGCATTCCTTTGTTGAACCATCTGAAGAAGAACCGGGTATGGAATTCCATGGCAGGGGCATTATCATTGCCAGTGGATACGTTGATTCTTTGAGGTACAATGCCGCTGGAAATGAAGTCCAGTTCTCCCTTGAACACCTGAAAGAGGGAGAAAGCCGGATCCCACAGGCATTGAAGCATAATCAAGAGTCGGTTTTTAAGGATGGCGAGATTGTCTTTTCAGAGGGGGAGGAGTCAAACTACCTCTATTACATCGCGTCGGGAAAGTTCGCGATCTACTCCGAAGGGAAACTGGTTTCGACACTCACGCCCGACGACATTTTCATGGGGGAGATGTCATTCCTTTTAAATGATAAACGTTCCGCGACCGTTCGGTCGGTGGGAACAAGTGTACTTTTAAAGATCTCTCAGGAAGACTTTATTCATGTTATTAAAGATAATCCCCATTACGGGATCATCCTTGCGCGTCTTCTTGCTCAACGGCTGGAGCGGTTGAATCGGATTACCGCGAGAATTCGGAGCAGCAAAAGATAATACACTTTTTTGCCTGTTAAGGAGAAAATTATGGGAAAGTCCCCACTCGTGGAGTACCTCTCAGATAGGACACCCGAAGAGGTTGACAGCGGCTTTCTAACCTACCTATCCGCTCTCCAGGTTATCAAGGCCCAATCACCCAAAGCAGCTGCCTCTATCGTGTATGAACTGCGCGACCAGCGGAAAAATCTGAAACTGATCGCCAGCGAAAATTACTCATCTCTGGCAACTCAATTTGCCATGGGCAATATGCTTACCGATAAATATGCCGAGGGGTTCACCAGCCACCGGTTTTATTCAGGATGCGATAACATTGATATCATTGAAGGCAGTGCTTCCGCTATCGCTAGGAAGGTCTTCGGTGTAGACCATGCTTATATACAGCCCCATAGCGGTGCTGACGCAAACCTCATCGCCTATTGGGCAATCCTTACTACCAGAATCCAGAATCCTGTAATCGAGGAACTTGGCGAAAAAAATGTAAACGGCCTTACCCAGGCGCAATGGAATGACCTCAGAGAAAAACTGGGAAATCAGAGGCTTCTTGGGCTCGATTACTACTCAGGCGGCCATCTGACTCATGGGTACCGGCATAACATATCAGCGAAGATGTTTGACGCGTACTCCTACGGAGTAAGTAAAGAAACAGGGCTTCTCGATTATGATGAAATCGAGAGAATTGCCATGGATGTTAAACCATTTATCCTCCTTACCGGTTACAGCGCTTATCCCCGGCTCATCAATTTTAAACGGATGAGGGAGATTGCTGATAAAGTAGGGGCGGTATTTATGGTTGATATGGCCCATTTCGCCGGGTTGGTTGCGGGAAAGGTCCTGACCGGGGATTATGATCCCGCGGGATTTGCCCATGTGATAACCACCACAACCCATAAGACCCTCCGGGGCCCCCGGGGGGGGCTTGTCCTTTGCACCGGGGAATTTGCCGAGGCTGTAGACCGGGGGTGCCCTCTGGTGATCGGGGGACCCCTCCCGCACGTTATGGCCGCGAAACTTGTTGCCCTTGAGGAGGTTTCTGAAGAGGGGTTTAAAGACTATGCCGAGCAGGTAGTCAGGAACTCAAAGACCCTGGCGGAGAATTGTAAGAACCTTGGAATGAACATTGTTACCGGAGGGACCGACAACCATCTCTTTCTTGTGGATGTCCGCTCTTACGGTCTTACCGGCCGGCAGGCTGAAAGCGCGTTACGGGATTGCAGAATAACCCTTAACCGGAACTCCATCCCCTTCGATCCCAATGGGGCCTGGTATACCAGCGGCATTCGGGCTGGTACTCCGGCAGTTACAACCCTCGGGATGAAAGAGGCGGATATGCAGGAGATCGCTGAGATCGTGTATATCGTTCTCAGCGCTTCCGAAGCAGAAACAATTACAAAGGGGAAAAATGCCGGGCAGAAAAGCAAGGTAAGATATAAGGTGAAAGAAGGTGTGAAAGAGGAGCTGGGTAAGCGGATTGACGCGCTCTTAAGCAGGTACCCTGTTTATCCTGAACTGGATCTTCCATTCCTCCTGCGTCACTTTGGATAGCTAGAAGAAGGCTGTAGGTGGATAGG
>JAGLYY010000570.1 GCA_023131935.1 Spirochaetales bacterium
TGTCGGAACCGGATCCTCATCATTCCACAATCCAACAATGAAACGATGAAACAACCCTTGCATTCCCCAAAACATATCACTATCTTTCACCTGAAGCTGTATTTACAACAATTGATCAATCCAGTTATACCCGGTCACCAGCATCGACCGAACCGAGAAACCTGCAAATTCACTCAGGAAACCAAAACGTGCCATAACACGAGACCAGGCTATGGAAATGGACTATGAGCCGTGTAAGGTTTGTAAGCCGTAGTTAGATTTGAGTTGATTAGAATCCAAAAACAAAATAATGTCCGGATGTGACGATAATTCAATGATTCGTCAACAAGGGTGGTTGCAGGAGCCATTCGATTTTTCTGAATACGGTTCGAGGTGTATATGTTGCATTTCATTTGAAAAAGCTGTATATTTAGTTTGAGAGTTGTATTAATACAATAATATCAGCGAGATAGCTATTCTAAACATCTATTACACAGATAGGAATGCGGTATGACTGCTGAAATTGCGATTCTGAATAAGACCGCCGTAGCGCTTGCAACAGATAGTGCTGTTACAATAACTACTCAGAAAGGACAAAAAATATTTAATACAGCCAATAAGCTATTTATGCTTTCAAAACATCATCCTATTGGAATAATGCTCTATGGTAATGCAGACTTTATGGGAGTTCCATGGGAATCTATTGTTAAAATATATAGAGAACAATTAGGTGAGAAATCCTTTAATAAACTGAAGCAATATCAAACGGATTTTATTAAATTTCTGGAAACAAGCAATTTATTATTTCCTGATGATGTTCAGTTAACATATTTTGAAATGATGATATATTCCCTTTTCAGTAATCCTATACTGAAGGAAATAAACGAACATATAGAAAAAAGACTTGCTCCCTCTCCCAAGAAGAAAGGAAAAGGACTAAATAAGTTACAGATTAAAAGAATTATTACAGCTATTGTTAATAAACAATATACTTATTGGAAAAATTTGGATTTCCTGCCCCAATACACAATACTGGACGTTTTGAAGTTAAAAAAGAAATACAATAGTGTAATAATGGAAGTAAAAGATCGGATATTTCAAGAACTGCCATTTTCAAAAGCTACAATAAGAAAACTAATTGAACTATGTCTTTATTTATGCTTAAAAAAGGGATTCAGTAAGAACAATCCAGGTGTTGTTATTGCTGGTTTTGGGAAAAATAATCTGTTTCCAGTTATCGTTTCTTTCAAACCTGAAATAATCTTTAACAATACTATGAAATACGAAGAAGAAGAAGATGATTTTATTGAAATTGGTGATAAGACGGATGCACTAATTGCACCGTTTGCCCAGCGCGATGAAGTCGCTTCTTTAATGAATGGTATTCATCCACATTTTCAAAATACAGTTACTGCAATTATTTCAAAGACTTTAACGAGGTTAATAAAAAAAATATCAGAGGAAGCTACTGGTGGAAAAGAACCACAAATAAGTAATTTGAACAAAATACTTAGTAAGATAATAAGTGAATATCAAGAAAACATGTGGAAAAACATAAATGATTATTCATTTCAAAAGCATGTTAAACCAATAATGAGTAATGTTGGATCACTACCAAAGGACGAATTAGCTTTAATGGCTGAAACTTTTATTAACCTGACATCATTTAAAAGAAGAATGTCAACTGATTTGGAAACTGTTGGTGGACCAATTGATGTTGCTGTTATTTCAAAAGGTGATGGATTCGTTTGGATTAAAAGGAAACATTACTTCAAGCCTGAATTAAACAGTAATTTTTTTAAAAACTATTAGATATCAAAGACATAAAACAAGGAGATAGTAAATGAGCACCTCAGCGAAAGGAGATATTTATGTTACTTCATTTAAGGAATACAAGGAAAGATACTTTCCAAATCCTACCGAAGACATGAATGATCTCCCTGACGATCCATATGAGCTTGGGGTTCAACTTGCTGAAAATACAATTAGTAAAGTATCAGATCTGTTAGATCAGATTGAAAAAATCGATTAGTTTGTTAGTTTTACAAGTATTCACTCACCGGAAACCGGGGGGGGGAATTTCCCCCCCCTTTTTATCCACCCCCTTAATGCCTTCGACGTGTGGCATGGGTTACTTGTGAGAGACACTTCGTGTTACCCATGTTTCTTTATTTGCGTGTTGAAAAAGTCTGAGGTTCAATAATAAACGGCTGTCAGCCCTCTGC
>JAGLYY010000571.1 GCA_023131935.1 Spirochaetales bacterium
CAATTGAATGCCGCGGTAGGCGATAACATCCTGGTAAAGCTGACCACCTCAACAGGGCAGGTAAATGTCGGTGAGTTCATATTGAAAGGCATCAGTATCGATCCCGGGATGATGGGTTTTTCAGGATGCTACGCGAATCTGGAGTATGTGAACGAGCTTCTTAATATTGGCCGGAATGAATCCACCCTTTTAGGTATCTTTTTAAATGATTTTAAAAAGATTGATATTGAAATGGACAGACTCTACACCGCTCTGTCGCAAAAAGTAAACCTGTTTGAGCGGACTTCAGACAAAGAAGGATTTGCATCATTGCGCGGCGGTTCCATAGAAGGGGAATGGGAGGGCATGAAATACCAATTGCTTTCCATAAATGATCTGCTTTCCCGATTGAATCAGCTTTCAGATATCCTGAATATAGTTGGCGTTGTTGTTCTTCTGATACTGCTCCTTATAATAATGGTCGGAATCACCAATACATTCAGAATGATTATTCATGAGCGGATAAGAGAGATCGGCACTATGAGAGCTCTTGGTATGCAAAGGGACGGTGTACGCAATATTTTCCTCTTTGAAGCGTTCTTTCTTTCCCTGGGCGGAGCTGCCGCCGGCTTTCTTGCAGCGCTCATTATTATGTTCTGTGTCTCTTTGATTGAATTCGGGATGGGACCGCTTTTCATCGTAATGAAAAATGGACATTTCTACTTCAATATAATACCGGCTCAGGTAATTCTGTATTTCGCTCTGGTCGCCGGTATGACTCTGGCAGCTGCTTTCATTCCTGCCCGGAAAGCCGCCCGGATTGATCCGGCCCATGCTTTAAGAACAATTTATTGATGGAGGTTACTAAAATGAAAAAATTTTTGATTGTTACAGTGATGTTGTTTGTCTGCTTTTCCGTAATAGCAGATGAGCCTGATTTTGATGCGATCCTGAGAAGAATCGACAGCATGGTAAATTTCGAGGACTCCGATCTGTCATGTGCATACACGATTGTATCTGAAAAACCAGGTGAGGACGATAGCGTTTTTAAGGTGCGAATGTTCAGGCGGGACAGGGAAGACAAATTTCTTGTTCTTGTTCTAAAGCCGGATACATATAGGGGAGAGGGCTATCTGCGGATCGAAGACAATATGTGGCTATATGACCCTGAAAACAGGAAATTCATGCACATGTCGCAAAAAGAGAGCTTTGGCAGTCATGAGGTAAAAAACAGCGACTGGAAAGCTCCAGCATATGCGGAAAACTATAATGTTGAGGCCTCTTCGGAAGGGAAGCTCGGACGATATGATGTTTATATCCTTGAACTCGAGGCAAACAACAATGAGGTTACCTATCCCAGGAAAAAGCTCTGGATAAGAAAAGACAACTATATGGTTTTAAAAGTTGAAGACTACAGTCTTTCGGGACGGTTATTACGGACTGCCTATTACCCGAAATATATCCGCCTGGGGGACAGGTTTATAGCGTCTAAAACGCTCTTGATTGATGAGCTGAAAAATGGGGAACGGAGCCAGATGACTATACATGACGCGTCGTTAACCGCTCTCCCCGATTCTGTTTTCACAAAATCGTATGTTGAACGGGTAAATATGTAAAGGGAGGTTTGAAATGAAAAGATTAAGCATTATTTGTGTTTTAGTTTTAATTATCGGAGTTTTTGGTTTCGCTGAAGATGATTTGTCTGATGAAAATTTAGGTTCTCTTTTTGAGGATGAAACTATGGTAGAGGAAGGAACAGAACAATCCGGGACCTCTCCGGAAACTGACTTTCTTGTAAGCGAGACCATGAGGCTGGGAGGGCGGCTCATATCCTCATTCGAATCCAGCTGGATGTGGAGTGGCAATTACCCTGCTTTCACCGACCTTTT
>JAGLYY010000572.1 GCA_023131935.1 Spirochaetales bacterium
ACCTGATGCCAGTAAAATCGCTTTTCTTGAGTCTGATGAAACGTCAGACATAAATATCATCACTGTAGATCAAGATGGAAAGCCGGCAGGAGAAAAAACGACAATCGAGGCACCCGAGGGGAGATTAGTAAGACTGCTGACAGGCTGGAGCACAGATAATAAGATAGGGGCCCTTATGTTAAGTAAGCCGGAATTAGCACTATATACTTTACCCGAGCAAGGGGGACAGGCGGCAATGATATACTATGGTTCTGGGTTACAGCCACGGTGGTCCCGTGACGGGAAATGGATATTTTTTACAAAAGATTACAATCAGGACACCATTCCTCCCAATCGTGCTTTGTCTGTTATGCCTGCAGAGGGTGGGGAGGACAGGGATATTCTTATTGGATCTGAAGACAGAATCTTTTTTTGGCCCTTCAATGCAGGGATCAGATTATCTTCCGATGGGAAAAAAATTGTAATGGCTGCGAGAAGTTATGACGACACTGTTTTAATAGATAATTCTCCGACCATGCAAATCTGGACAACTAGCGTTGAAGGTGAAAATCTGACCCAAATCACAGAACCCGATGTACCATTCACCGATTTTAGTCCTAGCTGGTCATCCGATGGAAAATCCATAGCATTTGGCAGAACCAGATTGCAGGAAGGTCAGTCGGATCAACCCCGGGAGACAGGTATTTACACAATCAGTTCATCAGGAGGAACACCAAAACTTCTAAAATCGGAATTTGACAAATGGATTATGTCTATTACCTGGTCACCGAATGGAAAACTTATTGCGTATTTAACAGGGGAAAGGGAACCCCCGAATAAGAAAGAATTGACTGTAATCGATGTTGACAGTGGTACCTCAAGGATTGTTGGAGAGGTTCCTCAGGCAAATGCTCACGTTGAACTGGCCTGGTCCCCTGACAGCAAGAGGATCGCCTTTAATGAGTTTGATATTGATAAACCAAGTCAGTTAATTAAAATTATATCGGTTGATGATGGCAGCATTCAGGATATTGAAACGGGCCTGGTGGATCGACATATCGTTCATCTTGACTGGTCTCCCGATGGGAAAACATTTGTATTTGCAGGCTGGAAAGAAGGTGAAAAGGAATTCTGGTTAATGGAAAATTTCCTGCCCGAAACTGAAACTAAAAAATAAATTAACCCGTAACACCCCGGTTGTTCTGCCGTAAGGCGGATCACCGGGTGTGTTTTTTATCCGCAATTTTCAACTCTTTTCCACTTACTATTCCAGGTCCTGCCTGTCCGACTGCGTCATTCTGGCGGACGGACTCTGGAAGGTCTGCTTACACTCCATAAATATCTGAAAATATTGTTATTAAAAGTATTTTATCGTAATTTTACTATACATTATGATAAATGAAAAAGGACCTCGTAATAGCTCTCAGAAGGCATAAAAGGTTGATCGCCATATTCCTTCTAACCATTTTTCTTCCTTCGGTTTTGCTCAGTGTATTAGGGATTAAGGCTATCCGGAACGAAAAATTCAGACTGGCAAAACAGTTGGAAGAAGAACAAATAAGAACTATTGATCTTTTCAGGACTCAAATCCTTTCTCAGGTAAATGAAGTTGAAAATGCTCTTCAATATTTAGTTCAAACCCCAT
>JAGLYY010000573.1 GCA_023131935.1 Spirochaetales bacterium
GGCCTCTGTACAGGAAATAGGCAGCGGTATTAAAATAGAGGCACGGAGTTTGTTCTTTTATAGCCATCCCGTGATAATTCATGGGATGGCTTTTCCCGGTTGAATAGCAGACCAGCAGGGGGAGGTTGAAATCACAGCCGGAATCCTGCCTTTCTCCAGCCTGCTATCCGAAGCCGGTGTGAATGAAAGGGAAAAACGCTTGAAGGATTGACAGTGCTTTTACTTAAGAGGAGAATACAATCTTGAAACTGAAAAAGGAATTAACATTTATTCATGTCTTTTGTATTGCCACCGGCGCAATGATAAGTTCCGGTATTTTCATCTTACCCGGGCTTGCGTTTGCAAGGACCGGTCCGTCTGTTGTAATTTCCTATTTTCTGGCGGGAATTCTGGCAATAATCGGAATAATGAGTATTATTGAACTTTCCACTGCGATGCCGAAAGCAGGTGGGGATTATTTTTTTATCAATAAAACTCTTGGTCCCTTTGTCGGAACAATATCGGGTTTTCTTGGATGGTTCGCCCTGTCCCTGAAAAGTGCTTTTGCAATATTCGGCATATCAGAAATAGTTTTTTTGGTTACGGGAATAAATATATTCATATCCTCTGTAGTGATTTGTTCTTTCTTTGTCGTATTGAATATTGCAGGAGTTAAAGAAGCCGCGAAACTTCAAGTTACCCTTGTAATTGGTTTACTTATCCTGATGCTTTTATATACCATTCTCGGATTACCGAAAATCGACACTTCAAATTTCACCCCCTTTACACCGGAAGGGGTCAATCCTGTCTTTTCCACAGCGGGATTTATTTTTATCTCTTTCGGAGGATTGTTGAAAGTCGCAAGCATTTCCGAGGAGGTGAAGAACCCCCAAAAGAATATCCCACTCGGGATGATTACTTCAGCAGTTGCTGTAACGATATTATACACTCTGATGCTGATTGTAACAGTAGGGGTGTTGGATCCCGGGACATTCATTAATTCACTCACACCGATAGCTGATTCCTCAAAGATCATTATGGGAACACCTGGTTTCATTGCCATATCAATTGCCGCTTTATTAGCTTTTATTACCACAGCAAATGCCGGAATCATGTCGGCATCCCGTTATCCGTTGGCTTTAAGCAGAGATAATCTTTTGCCTGACGGTATCAGTAAAATCAATAAAAAATCCAAGACCCCTGCTATTTCGATTTTCATTACAGGATTGTTCATAATTCTTGCCCTCTTGCTACCTTTGGAAATATTGGTAAAAGCAGCATCCGCCGTTGTGTTAACTTCCTATGTCTTAACTAACATTTCTGTAATCATTTTAAGAGAAAGCAAGCTCAAGCATTACAAACCCAGCTTTAAAACACCTTTCTATCCCTGGCTGCAAATATTGGGTATTATTGTTTTCTCCTTTTTACTGGTAGATATTGGTTTGGAGGCTATAGAAATCAGTTTATCTTTTCTGCTGTTTAGTATACTGGTCTATATTTTCTATGGGAGAAAGAGATTCGAAGGTGAATACGCGCTTTTACATTTACTTAAAAGAATTACCGACAAACGATTAACAGAACATCTTTTTGAAACTGAGTTAAGAGAGATTTTACGTGACAGGGACAATATTATTTCTGATAAATTTGATAATTTCGTTCGAGACGCGAAAGTTCTTGACCTGGATGACCCATTGGAATTGGATGATTTTTTTGCGATCATTTCTGAACATATCTCAGAAACAATTGAAATCGGCAAAGATGAAATATTTTCATTACTTAAAAATAGACAGGATGATTGTAATACCGCAATAACCCCATTCCTTGCTATACCGCACATAATTATAGACAAGAGCAATCAGTTTTTCTTGATGCTTGTCCGATGTAAACAGGGGGTAAAGTTTACCCTAAAAGAGAATTCGGTAAAAGCGATCTTTGTTTTTGTTGGTTCGAAAGAAGACCGGGTTTTTCATTTGAGAACTTTAGCTGCTATTGCTACTCTCGTTCAGGAAAAGGATTTTGAGAAAAACTGGCTTGACGCGGAGAACATCAATTATTTAAAGGATATGGTCTTATTAAGCAAAAGAATGCGGTTCTTTGGAAAAGAACAAGCTCCTTAAAATGAAGAAGCCCCGGTTTTAAAGGCCGGGGCAAGATACTGATCA
>JAGLYY010000574.1 GCA_023131935.1 Spirochaetales bacterium
ATACTCCCGTCAGCATCTGTAATGAGGGAAGTTATGTTTGTCGTATCGATACCGTCCAGGTACTCCGGATCAGAGATAATGCTGGAAAAGATCATTGTCCGGGTATCGAGTTTGTTTACTCCATCCCCCCAGGTTCCGATCCACAGATTTCCGGATTGGTCTCCGGTTATCGATGTCACTTCATTCGTGCCAAGACTGGAAGGATCTTTGGGATCATGAGCGAAGTGTTCGAACTGATAGTCATCTCTGCTTGTGAGCTTGTACAAGCCCTGGGAAGTCCCGAGCCATTTTGTCCCTGAGATATCTACATAGACCGGATAATTGTCCGCGTAAAAATCAGATACTGTTCCAGGATCAGGAAGAACGAGTTCAAATGCATCCTTTTCTCTATCATACACACAGAATCCCGAATCTGTGCCGATCCATAGAACATCCGGTGGGGTGCTTCGTTCATCGTATGGTGGGATAAGCGCTTGTTGGGCGGACCGTCTCTTCGTTAACATGGTCTTGTCTTCAAATAGAGAGAAAACCCGTCCTGCCGGTATAGATGACGGGTCCTCCGGCTTGTGGACATAATGGATAAATACTTCCCTCTCCCTGTTAAAAAGGCAGAGGTCCTCTGCGGTACCGACCCAGAAATTCCCGAAACTGTCTTCAAGCAGCGAATATACGGCGTTCCCGCTCAATGAATTTTCATCGAAGGGTACATTCATGTAGGTCTTGTAGTCAAAACCATCAAAGCGGGTTAATTCCATCTGGGTCCCGAACCACATGAATCCTCTGCTATCCTGAAAAATAGCAGCAACGGCCGCAATTTCCAGTTCTTCTTCTATAGTTCTAAATTCGATACCTAAGTCTTGACTTGCCACCGTAGTTTTTAATTCGATATCTAAGGTCTGACTTGCCGCCGCGAAAGGAATCTCTGTCCTCACAGGGCGAAAACCTGAAAAATTGTTGCTGTTGCACGGAGCAATTCCATCCCTTTGAGCCCACCGGATGTAGCCACCCAAGGGGTGATCCCAGCAACCGCCGCGTTGAACCCGGCCAGTGCCTGAAGAAGGACCCCTTGGATTACGGGGTGGTGAATATGAGTAATAATCATTAACAAGCCAGTCCCAGCACATTTCCAAAACGTTGCCAGTCATGTCGTATAATCCCAGCTCGTTAGGATTTTTCTGGCCGACAGGTTGTGTTCCACTATCACGTTTCCACCATGCGACCTCACTTGGCTTATTACTGCCGGAATACCTGTAACCTCTGCTGTTATTACCACCCCTTGCGGAAAACTCCCACTCTGCTTCGGTTGGCAACCTATAGCCATTTGCACCGAAATTACACATTACAAGCCATTTTTTATCATCATAACTACTAATGTTCTCGTTATTTGGATCTGTGGTGTTCTTGTCTATTGTATAGGCCTTCTGCAGTCCTTCGATCTCACTCAACCAGTTACAGTATTCAACGGCATCGTACCAGCTTACATTGATAACAGGTCTGTTACCTCGCCCCCACCCCTCATCATCAGGCTTGCTTCTATCGGTTTCGTTACAGAATCTATCATACTGCTCAAACGTTACCTCGTGCTTGCTCATATAAAAACTGTTTACTGTAACACTGTGTACAGGTATCTCACCCCCATCCCAATTTTGGCTGCTTCCCATGCTGAATGTACCGCCTTCTACAAGAATAAAGTCATCCGCAAAAGACAGAACAGAAATAACGGTAAAGAGAAAGAATATGACAATATTCTTCTTCATGGAAATACTCCATTTCAGGAGCAGTAGAGATTTCCTGAAGCTTGAAAATAGTTTTTGTTTTCTTTTCTTCATTCTTATACTCCTTGAGCATCCAAATTGTCTGGTGCGAAGTATCGATGAGGCTGATCACTGGATGCTATCAAGAATAAACCAAAAAGATAACAAGTTTACTGTAATTAAATTATAATACGAAAATGCAAAAATGCAATAACAACAGAATTCCAGCAGCAATTCTAACCCGCATTTCTCACAATAAATAATAAAGAGAGGACCAATTCTCTGTTAATATATTGTTGGCAAACAAATTAAGACTAATATCAAAAAAAT
>JAGLYY010000575.1 GCA_023131935.1 Spirochaetales bacterium
CCTCTTGGCGCCTTGGCGTGAAACTCTTTTCTTTCCCTCTTTCCCCCCCACTCCTGTTTACTTTAAATACCTAAAGAAATAAGAATACTGCTTCTTCAAATGTACATTGATGTTTTTACTATATCAACAGATTATGCCGATTTTCACTGATTATCAACCAAGGACAGGAGATTCCTCTTTTTAAGAATGATCATATAAAGACTCACCAAAAAAAGAGTATGCGAAGCCATCCTTTTCCCACAAAGCCGTTAGCCGGGAAAAGGAGCGGATACGTTACGATGAAGACATATTATGAAGGCATGCCGCCGAAACAGGCTATGGCTTCAATAATACGCGCATGTGAGACTGTCTCAGCGGAATTATGGTTGCGGGACAGTCTGAATTAGCTCAACTATTGTTCAAGTTACGAACAATAATACCATCTTTTTATACTAATTCAACCCATATACCGGAGAATTTTATAGGGAAACGCCTAGGAAAGTTTTTTTTTAACCTAAATTCAACTTCCCCATCCGCTCCGGATCATTCTTAATATTGTGCCACGCATTTCTCACAAAGGCGGCAATAACAGCAAAAAAGAACGCCGCGAAGGTTACAACAATACAGATCATACCCCGGCTCGGTCCGGATTTTTTATCAGAGACATCCCCAAGTTCAAGGACCTGGAAAATCGGCTCTTCCCCCTCAACCTTGAGCTTTGACAATTCATACTGCTGAGTAAGGATTTCAAGTATTTTCGCCTGCACCAGGAGTTCCCGTTCAAGATGGGAAAATTCCAAAGCCAACTCAGGCAGCGCGCTTAGCGCGGGAGCCCCGATAGAAAACTCTTCGCCCCCCTCTTCCATCTGCAATACAAGTTGAGCAAGATTGTCCCGCTCTGCCTTCATACGCTGCAAAACAGGATCTTCGATCCTTGAGAACTCGGAGTAAGTATTAATCTCCAGTTCCTTAAGTATTAGCTGGCTCCGGAGCTGCGCGATGGCTGTAACCTGCTCCACCGCGAGATCCCGCACCTCCAGCACACCGTACCGTTGCTGGAACTCCTTGATTCGTGTTTCCAGAAGGATGATTTCCCCATTCACGTTGGCAAGCTTTTCTTCCAGCAGGGTCTTCTGCGTCAAATTCCTGTTTATACCGATGGTGGAAAAACGTTGGTCCAGAAGTTCCACAATTCGGTTCACCACATCGCGGGAAAACTCCGGCTCCCAGTCCTCGTAAGAGATGGAGAGTATCTTTGTATCTCCTTCATAAGAAATCGAAAGCCGCTCGCGTGTTTCCGATCTTAAACTATACTTTGGATATTTCTTTATGTCATATCGTTGGATGATGTCAAATTCTTCGCCAATAATATCCACGATGGAATTACTCTTCGCGAGCTCCACCGCGAGAACTCCGTACCCGCCTCCACCGCCGATATTTAATCCCGCCCAACTGGTAACACTCGAAAGCGAAGAGGGAATCATAGAACCGCTGGAATCCTCACTGATGAGGAGTTTCGCGGTAGAGGAATACATATTCGGCAGATAACTTTTCTCGGGAGGCAGCAACAGGGAACCGACCGAAAAAAGCACCGCCCCGGCGGCCGCGGCAGCGGTAATCCAGAAAATCATCCACTTGTGTTTCAGAAGTACCCCAAGAAGCTCAAGAAGATCGATTTCGTCCTCTTCCACTATTACGTTTGGAGAATTGGTCTTTTCATTCATAAGAAAATCCTAATACTTGTATAATTAGATATTTATCTATTGCAATAATTACATTTATCGCATTTTTTATTAAGAAATATATAACATCCGGGGCGGAGGAAGGCAGCCGAAACATGCTCTTCACCGCGAAAACACCGGAATACTTTAAAACCCCGCCTCACCACGCGCTGTAAATCAGGGAATGTAAAGAAAAAGAGCGGGGTTGTTTTTTATTCCATTTGCAAATACCTACAATATCTCAAATAATCCGTTTTGACAATAGTCCTGCGGCATTAAATGCGGGGGTGACAAAAATCACTCTTGTTCTTCTTTCGCCTTCTTTGCACGGAATCTTACATACGTTATACTGGCCACTATGCAAAAGAAAAAAATACTAATTGCTTCCTATTCCGCGGGATCAGGTCACGTCAGTGCGGCTAAAGGACTGGAGACATATCTTAATAAGTTTCCCGGGAAGTATATAACGGAACATGTCAATCTGAACGATCATCTCTCTTTAATCATGCGAATCCTTCACATCAATCTATATAACTTCATGGTACAGAAGATCCCTGAGTTTTACGGTAACATGTATGAAACACTTGATAACCCAAAGAGAACCAGCCGGTTCATGTCAATTTTTTGGCTCATCAAGAGAATCAGTACTTCAAAATTCCTCAAATACTTACGAAGCGTTAATCCTGATTTAGTGATATGTACGCACTATCTTTCCGCGGAGATCACTAGAAACATTTCCAGACGTTTTCAGTTTCAGCTTCCCATTTTCCTGGTGATCACTGATTATGGTTTTCATAATTTCTGGGGAGTAGAACATCTTCAGCATTATTTCGTTCCTACCAGCAAGATGAAAGATATCCTCGAGGAGCAGTATAAACTCAGAGGAAAGGTTACCACCAGCGGTATACCCATAAATCCGGTGTTTCATGAAGAAAAAGAAAACGAAATGTTACGCAACAAACATGAAATCCACAGAGAAGAAAAAGTTGTTCTTGTTTTATCCGGTGGAGAAGGACACTCAAGAAGTGACAGAATCGTAGAAAACCTCATCAAATTAGAAGAGAAATTTACCATTATCACAATTGCCGGAAAAAACAAGAAACTCCTAAACAAGTTAAAGAATCTGACTCCCCCCCCCTACATTCGCATCATCCCTATCGGATGGACAGATGTTATTGATGAATACATGCGGATAGCCGATATAATAATCACCAAATCCGGCGGTTTAGCCACATCCGAGTCTCTGGCCTTAGGCAAGCATATCCTCATTACCCCGCCGGTAAGGGGACAAGAAACGATAAACGCTGAATTTATGTTGGAACATGGCTATGGCCATATTGTACATAATATGCATGATTTTGTTTTCTTCATCAGAAAGCAGCTGCATTCCCCGGAGGGGAGGTACAAATATGCTGCAACTCCAGGTGCTGAAATAATCAGAGAAAAGATCGATGAGTTTTTTTTAAAACGGGTCACAGACATAACAGATGAGAAAGTGTCTAATGCAGTATATGGAATGGCGTGCAAGTCACATACTGGTGAAAGATAGGGGTCTCGCTCAATCCCGCTCTTATCGATCACACCCTTCTTTATTAGTCCTTCAATTGCTTTCTTTGGGGCTGAAGGCTCCAGGTTTTCAACAACTACCAACCCGAAACGATATAGATGTTTTAAATCCATGGTTATAAGTGACGATTTAGTAAAGAGGCTTGTTTTTGATGTTTCTATTGATCACTTTGAATTTTAGACTATTCTTCACTTCTCTGGGGAATAGTCTTGACTGATATCCATTTTAATGTAAAATGGTCGTATGAAGCGCTTTCAAATGGACCAAATTATCAAAGACCTGGATAAGAAAATGGTTTTTATTGTGGGACCAAGACAGGTGGGGAAAACCTGGATAGCAAAAGAAATAGGTAAAAAATATGCACGGGTCAGTTATTTAAATTATGACAGCTTTGAAGACAGGGAAATTATTCAGACTAAAACATGGCACAGGAATTCAGATCTGGTCATCTTTGATGAACTGCATAAAATGGCTGAATGGAAAAACTACCTTAAAGGTATTTATGATACGAAAAAGGAAGCAGTACAAATACTTGTAACAGGAAGCGCCAGACTTGATACCTTTCGAAAAGCTGGAGATTCCCTTGCCGGCCGCTTTTTCAGGCACCGTTTATTACCCTTCAGCCTGTCGGAAGTGAAGCAAACCGGAAATGAAATTTCAATCGAGCACTTTTTCGAACGCGGCGGGTTCCCCGAACCCTTTCTTTCTATCTCCAATATTGACGCGAAGCGCTGGCGGTCTCAATATATCGACGATCTTATTAGAACTGATATTCTCGATTTTGGACATATTCATAACTTGCGGGCAATACAAATCATCTTTGAACTGCTGCGGCGTAATACCGGATCGCCGGTTTCCTATGCTTCCATCGCCAGGGATGTCCAGCTTTCTCCTACTACCATAATGAAATATATTGATATTCTGGAAGCTCTCTACATAGTATTCAAAGTTACTCCATACTCCAGGAATATTGCCAGATCTATTCTTAAAGAGCCGAAAATTTACTTTTATGATACAGGTCTTGTTATTGGAGACGAAGGGAAGAAATTGGAAAACCATGTTGCTGTCAGCTTGTTGAAAAATGTTTTTGCCCGAATAGACTGCCTGGGTGAAAGTAATAGTCTTCACTATCTCCGAACGAAAGAAGGGAAAGAGGTAGATTTCTGCCTGACCCGGGATGGAAACATAGAGACAGTTATAGAAATAAAGCTATCTGACTCCAACCTTTCAGCAAACCTGAATTATTTCTGCGGAAAATATTCTCTTAATGGTTTACAGCTGGTTAAGAATATAGACCGGGAGCGATCCATTCACACAATTGACATTCTTTCAGCCGAATCTTATTTACAGGGATTGTTTCTTTAAGGGCTTTTTGGATATTGCCGCTTGATCCTTACTTCCTCCTGTTCGTCAACCGGAAAAAGCTTCCTATGAGGCCCTCAAATCCCTTGCCAGTGCTTCATAGTGCACAGCCTCCGGAATCTTGCCCCTTTTTCGGCATCCCGCGGCGTAGATGCCATATTTTCGCGAGAGTTCCAGAATGGCAAGGGATTTGTTATCACCTTTAAAGAAATCTCTTTCAACAAGATCTTGCAGCCCCTTCATCCTGAAAATCTCTATCTGCCCATACTTCCCGGATAGATGATCACCGAAACCGGCCCTCTTTATCGTCAGAGGGACATCGAGATATCCAACAGGAAAGCGGGA
>JAGLYY010000576.1 GCA_023131935.1 Spirochaetales bacterium
GATGATTTTAGCGGATGAACCTGTCGCGAGTCTCGATCCGGTCCTTGCTCACACGATCCTGGGGTATCTGGAAAAGCTCAATAAGGAACGGAAGATTACCATAATATGCAGTCTTCATTACCTCGACCTCGTACAGAGGTATGCTACCAGAGTCATCGGTCTGCGTGACGGAAAAATCGTCTGGACTGGCACACAGCACGATATCAGGAAAATGACCGACGCTGAATTTAAAGATATTTATGGTGAAGACGCAGAGCGGATCAATGCCGGTGCGCTTACAGGGGAGGTATAGAAAATGGCATCAAGAAAAATTGAAGAGGTGGAGAAAAAACCTTTCCTGCCAGGACCTGTCGCGACGGTAATTTCCCTCCTTATCCCGGGACTCGGGCATATTTTGATTCGACAGCTCAATCGGGGTTTGTTATTATTTGCCTCGGTTATTACAATAATCGGTCTCGGAATCTGGAGAGTTCAGATATTAGCCCACAGGGAGATTGGCTTTTTCAATCAATACCTGAAAGCCTTTGATCGAAAGTGGTTTTTTATTGCTTTCATAACAATCGCGCTTGTTGTCCTGTGGCTCTGGATTGCTATGGATGTTTATCGCCGGGCAAAGATTAAAAAAAAGGGTGGCTTTTCTATTTTTGCCTTCATCCTTTTAATGTTTTTCGCAATTGGGTGGCAAATAAGCGAGATCAACATCCCAAAAGCGATAAAAGAACTGCCTGATGCCTGGCCGCCTCTCTCCAGAATCCTCTGGCCCTGGGAGGCCGCGGTAACACGGGAGACCGAAGAGCTTACCGCGGGTGCTGAAATCCTGATTGGTACCGGGGATGAAGTTCCTCCTCCGGTCCCCGTGGAAGTTGCCGGAGAACCTTATCTCTCTTCCACTCCGAATATCGGGCAGCTATCTTTCCTAGACGAGAACAATGATATTGTGCAGGGCACAGTCATTCACCTCGTGGGAAGGGGATACGAACCCAATACGAGGACCCAGCTCTGGTGGAGTGACTCGATTGGAAATGAGTTCCGGCCGCGCCAGGCGGGAGAGTATGTTACGGTGGTTACCGATGAGAATGGCGCCTTTGAGTTTGATCTCATTATGCCTTATAGACTCATCCCACCGAGTGCCAGAGGGCGGCAGATCCACAAGGTGCAGGCAAAGCAGATCACTGAAGTTGGGCCATTAATAGCAGCTGATCCTTTGAAGCTAACTATAGAACTCATTATTGAAACGATCTTTATGGGTATGATGGCCACTTTCTTCGGTATCATCCTGGCCATCCCCGTCAGTTTTCTCGCGGCAAGAAATATCATGAAGGGATCCTGGCTAACCATGGCAATTTACTTTGTAACCAGGACTATTCTGAACATTGTCAGGGCAATTGAGCCCCTGATATGGGCATTGATCGCTGTTGTCTGGGTAGGTCTGGGACCCTTCGCGGGTATTGTAGCCCTGACGGTCCATTCGATTGCCGCCCTGGGCAAACTATATTCCGAAGCAATAGAGAGCATCGATCATGGCCCGATTGAAGCACTTCAGGCTACCGGTGCCAACCCTCTGCAAACTATCATGTTTGCCGTGGTTCCTCAGATGATTCCGTCATTCGTCTCTTTCTCAATTTACCGGTGGGACATCAATGTCAGGATGTCTACGGTTATCGGTCTCGTAGGCGGCGGTGGTATTGGCTTCCTTCTTGTACAGTACATCAGGCTCCTTGACTATAAAGCAGCGGGAATTGCCGTATGGTTCATCGCGCTTACCGTTTCGATTCTGGACTATGTGAGTGCTGAAATCCGCAACAAATTTATATAGATTGCAGTATTTATTCTTTTAAAAGTAATTAAAGCTGTCCTGCTTATGCCGGGCAGCTTTTTTTCCGTTAAAAGTATAAGAATTGACCGATGAGTCTGCCTCTTCAATAATCTTCCGGTGCCATGAGAGGAGCCATTCCTCTTTTTCAGGATAATCCCCTTTCACATCGGCGAGAATGCGGAAAACAGGTTCTGTACCGGATCCCCGCATCCAGATGTAAGCACAGTCTCTGCCCTGTGAATCATGAAAAAGGATTTTTAACCCCCCTCTTTCTTCGCCGCTTCGGAATTGACTGCCAACCCCCTCCTTCGCTCTGGTCCCTTCGTAATTCATTTCTTTCCAACCGGTTATACCAAAATCTT
>JAGLYY010000577.1 GCA_023131935.1 Spirochaetales bacterium
AAAATTATGACAATATTGTGGAAGGAAAGAATGGAACATAAACGGAAAAAGCTAAAGATAGTATCGATCTTGATCTGGAGCAGCAGCAATATCCTGCTGATTGCTCAGATTGTGTTGATTTTCATCCTGTACAACAAGGAAGGTCTGTGCTGGCTTCGATACATGGGGTGGGTGGTCTGGGCCAGTACATGGGTCTTCGGCTGGCTGCCCATCTATACCTTTAAGAAGTATGGAGGAGGGCGCAGTGGTAAAAGCTATGTGCATACCACCAAATTGGTAACCCAAGGTATCTATAGTATTGTCCGTCATCCGCAGTATTTGGGCTTTATGTTGATTAGCCTGGCTATGATGCTGATTGGCCAGCACTGGATCCTTGTTACGCTCGGGGTTCCGGCCATCGTGCTGTGTTACTTCATCGCTAAAGAGGGGGATCATCTTGGTATTGAACAGTTCGGTGAGGATTATAGGCGCTATATGAAAACAGTTCCCATGCTCAATCCCGTGCTTGGTCTTATCCGGGCTCTCAAATGACTAAAAAACATGCTTTATGATTCCGGAAAACCGGCCGTTTGACGAAACCGGGTAATTCTTTTTAAAATAGGTTTAACTATGGAAAGGGCTGTAAAGATTCGCAGTACGTTACTCAATATTCTCTTACCGGGTGCCGGTCTTAGTCTGGGGGTGGCCTGGGCGACAGGAAACTGGAATTATAGTTCTTTGGTTACCGGGTACGCCGGTGCCGCTGGTATGATGATCTTTTGGTACCTGGATCAGCTTATGGTTCAGCCCCTCTTAAAAAAAATGAAAAAAGACTGGCTGCGTTTCGGCCTGGAAAACATTTTCTCTCTGTTGGGGCATCTTATCGGGGTTTTCATTCCCTTGCTGATCTGCAGTAATATTTTCGGATTTACCATCCATGCTATCACAGCCTGGATGGTATTTGGAGGTCTGCTGATCGGATTTCCCATCATTCATGGAACCGGAAATGCTGTGCGTTTTTATCGTCAGTTGAAAGAAAAAGAACGTATCCAGGAGCATCTACGCACATTAACTGCCCAGGCAGAGCTTAAAGCCCTTCAAGCTCAGATTAATCCCCATTTTCTCTTTAATACTCTAAACACAATAGCACAGTTGATACATTCTGACGTGGAAAAGGCTGAAGCAACTGTCGAACGGCTTGCTGAAATCTTTCGCTATACCCTTAGCGCTAGTAAAAAAGAGCAGGTTCTATTGAACGAAGAGCTGAAATTCATTGATGAATATCTGGATATCGAACGTATTCGCTTCGGTGATCGTTTGCAGGTGGAGCACCGAATTGTGCAGAAGGCTCTCAATGTTCCAATGCCCAGCTTGATCCTACAGCCTGTCGTTGAGAATGTGATCAAGCATGGCCAGGGATTGGATGGAAGGATTCAGTTAACGATCCAGGCAAGTCTTGACAGTAATCAATTAATTTTAACAATTACCGATCAAGGTCCCGGGTTTCCGGCAAACTATAGATTACATGCCGGCAAAAGAACAGGATTAACCAATGTCGATGAACGGCTGAAAAAAACCTACGGGCCTATGTACGGTTTAAGATTCAAACCCAATAAACCTTTGGGAACTGTGGTCTCAATGAGGATCCCATTTGGAGAAGACAAATGATCAAAGCCCTGATAGTGGATGATGAGGCCCCGGCACGGGAACGCTTGGTTCGAATGGCGTCGGACATCGAAGGCCTGGAGGTCATTGGGGTTGCAGAGAATGGAAAACAGGCTGTGGAGCTGATTGAAGAGCTTTCCCCGGATCTGGTCTTTCTCGATGTTCAGATGCCGTGCCTTAACGGATTTGAGGTCATTGAATCCATAAGCAGGCGGCCTCGCATCGTGTTTGTCACTGCTTATGACGAATATGCTCTCCGTGCATTTGATGTCAACGCAGTAGATTATCTACTCAAACCGTTCAATCGGCAGCGACTTGAAGAGGCGGTGCGTCGAGCAGAGGAGACACTTGTTCGGGATCAGAATACCCACCTTTCCTCTCTGTTGAAAAGCCTGGCTTCAGAGGGACAATATCTGACCCGCCTGGCTGTGCAGGACGGATTTACGATTCGTGTGCTTGCAGTGCAGGAGTTGGACTGGATTGGTATTGAAGGAAAGCAGGTAGTCGTTCATCATGGTCAAAAGATCCTTCCAATACGCCGCACACTTTCCGAACTCGAAGCACGACTTGATCCGGCACATTTCTTTCGAACCCACCGCTCCTGCCTGGTTAACCTGGATAAGGTCAAAGAGATCGTTCCCTGGTTTAATTGGAGTTATCGGCTTCGTTTGACGAATGGTGAGGAAGTTGACCTGAGTCGAACCCAGGCCCGGGCTCTGCGCAAGATCATTAAATGGTAGAAGCCAGGCAGAAGTCCGGCTTTTTTTATTTAAGGAGTATCGGAGACACGTTTGCCATCGCTGCTTTTAACAGCGCCGGCAGACAGCAAGTCTACTACCATATTGTGAAAGACTTTAACGAACCCTGGAACAACATCACTCAATCCCGGATTCCGGCCATCCGGCCGGCAATCGCCAACCGGGACGGCTGCGCCATCCAACACTCGACCCGCAAATTACTGGAACAGCCCAACAAGACCAAGCTTTTGCTTCTCCTCAGCGACGGCATCCCCGCCGACGCTGGTTATGGAGGAAGCTCGGGGGCCGAAACCAATGACTATGCTATAGAAGATACCCGCCGGGCTCTGATCGAATGTCGTCAGACAGACCTGGTACCCTTCTGCCTGACCATTGATTCCTCCGCCAGAGATTATATCTCCCGCCTTTACAGTGATTATCATTACTCTCTTCTGAACGACATCAATCTCCTGCCCCAACAATTATCCAAACTCTATTTACGTTTGACCCGTTGACAGGGTATTATTCCTTATACCGAGAAAATTAATCTGTTCTTTTGTTGTCTCCGCCGGGAAGCCCGGATCTCATCCCCATAATCATCCAGGAGTTCCGCAAGTTTCTGTTCCAATACAGGCAAGCCGAATTCTCTGGACAGGTATTTGAAATTGGTATTTACCATTCTTTCCCGGGCCTCTTGATCGTTGAGAATGTGATGGATTTTTTCCAGAGCAGCATCAGGAATCCGAAGATATCCTTCATCATCATACCGGTCCCGAATTTCTATACAATCAATCCCCGATCCTTTAATATCTGTTTTATAAACCAGATAGGTTGTTACCACTACCGGGACCCGGGCAGCAACCGCCTCGAGTAAGGCATTACCAAACCCCTCCCACATCGGCAGATAGGTCACCAGGTCGCCGTTTACCAGCACGTCCCGGTTTGTATAAAGCCTGCGGCCCTCCGGGTCTGTCCCGCGCTGAGATGCCACACGGTCGGCAATCATCGACAGGGAGACACCCAGTTCTTCCGCGAGTTCCCGTATCTCCTCCACGTATCTCTCGTCCATCTCATCCCCCTGGTAGAGGGAAATTACGAAGCGTAAACGAGGCTTCAGCTCAGGGGATTTTCCGCCGAGACAGCTTACGAGCCGAATGGAATCTTCGATACGTTTTCGGGGTACAATCCGTGTAGGCTGAACAATCAGAATATCATCATCCGAAAAACCGAGGTCCTCTCTAAAATGACTGTTATAATCATCCTTAACCGGGGGATTCTCGAAATCTTCACAATTGGGGATCACCTCCGGCTGGATTCTTTTAATGGTCCGCAGATTATGGGCGGCGTAGGAAGAAATTACCACATGTTCGAGTCCCGGGTCCGCCGGAGGCATGGTCCGTTTCAGGAGGTTCTCGATGAGGTTGTTGGAGAATCTGCTTCTTTCCCACCAGAAATCATGATGATGAAAAATCGTCGCAAGCTTGTATTCTGTAGCCAAGCGGTATACCGCTATACCACCGGCCATGGTCATGGGCATTGCGTTGGTGTTCTGCGCAATGAGCAGATCAATACCCTCGCGGCAGACATGATCGAAGATCTGCTGACTCACTCTGAATCCGGTTTCCCAGATACTCTCTTCCCAGAGTCTGATCTTTTCCTCCCCGGGATAGCTGAAGGATTTACTGAGATGGGGAAAAGCAATGGCTTCGGTTTCCCGCTGTCCGGGGGAATCGAATGCTAATTCCGGGATACAGAGCTGCCTGTTTGGCAGCACCTCCTGTACTGTTTGAGGATAACTACCCGCCGCGGTGTACACTTCATGCCCAAGAGAATTTAGAACATGGATCCATTTATCAACCTCAAGGGAAACTCCATCTACTCCTCCGAGTTTCCCGCTGACAAAAAGCACTTTGTATCTTTCTGTTGACGCAACAACCGCGGGGACTCCTGATGAAGCCCCCCCATGGTGCTTTACTTCTGAGTCTGTCACTCTTTAACTCCACCTTCTGACATACCGCCGACAAGATTCTTCTGGATCACCATAAAAAGAGCTATTACCGGTAAGGCGGTAAGTGTGGACGCGGCCATGATGCGGTCCCAGATCGCGTTCTTCGATACAAAAAGCTCTTGTAACCCCATGGGAAGAGTATACAGATTTTTATATCCTTTCAAGAAGACTGACGCAAAAAGATACTCATTCCATGCAATCATAAAAGAGTAGATAAATACCGTCGCGATCGCGGAAAATGAGAGGGGAATGATGATTCTCCAGATCGTGGCGAACCGGCTCGCCCCCTCGATCATCGCCGACTCTTCGATAGAAAAGGGGATGGAACGGAAAAAATTACCCAACATGTAAAGTGAAACCGGCAGGGTTTGCACCATGTAGAGAACCAACAGGGTGAGAAATGTTCCGCCCGGTGTCTGAAGCAGACCCATGGATGTAGCCATCTTATACAGAGGGATGAGGAGAAGGATTCCCCCAACCATGTATACAAAAAGCACTCCACGCTGCACGGTAGAGCG
>JAGLYY010000578.1 GCA_023131935.1 Spirochaetales bacterium
CCTCGGTCCTCATGGTATCTTCGGTATATGAGCACTCCCTTGCAGGAGTAGATGTTTCAGGTGACGGCGCCCGTTTTTCCTTCGGAGGGAAGGAATGGCTGGTTGCGGAAACAACAGATGATGTCGAAATAGGACTCATTGACAGAACAATGGCCGATCCCGCAAACTGGATCGGGGTATCTTTTTACTGATTATCGTACTTCTGTACCTCGTCGAATTTATATTCCAGTTTCACTCCTGCCTCTTTAAAAAGCTCTTCCGACTCTACCCCCATGTGATATTTCCGTTCACAGACAACCCTGACAATGCCGCAGTTTATTATTAACATTGCACAGGTCCGGCAGGGGGTCATCCGGCAGTAGAGGGTTGCCCCCCCGATACTGATCCCCCGTTTCGCTGCCTGGCAGATGGCGTTCTGTTCCGCGTGAACAGTCCGGACACAGTGCTGGGATTCACTTCCATCCTCATGAATAACTTTTTTAAATTGATGTCCGACATCATCGCAGTGAGGAAGCCCCTGGGGGGACCCGACATAGCCGGTTACCAGAAGTTGCCGGTCTTTAGCGATAACACAGCCGCTCCTGCCTCTGTCGCAGGTCGCCCGTTTTGATATCGCTTCCGCAACTTCCATGAAGTAATCGTCCCAACTTGGCCGTTGGTAATGTCCCTTTTCCATCAGGGCCTCCTTCGCGATTTATATCCTAATGCTCTAATTTAAGGGTCGCCGTAGGCTGGTTACAGACCTCAGCGGGACCATAATATTGAATTGCTCCGGGAAATGTATATGCTCCTTTGAGGGCCCATTCATCACGCATGGAAGCGAAGGTCCTGAAGGGTTTTCCATCAAGCTCCACTAAAGCCTTCTTGATAACAGGTTTCTGTTTACCGTGACGCTGCTCAAGGTTCATCATCATGGTAATAGGAATGCCGCCGGCAACCCATTCATCCGCGGGACGGTGTAGGTTCTTAACCGAGGCCATGTAGCCGCTTAACCCGGAGGCAATGAGAATGAAAGAGGTGAATCCGAGGGAGTAACAATAATCGGCATCAAAGTTTGAGGGGAAAGCGCATCTCCCTTCATAACCGAAGAAGTGATTCTGACTTGAGAAAACACCTGAATACTCACCCTTACTTTTCAACTCACTCAGTTTATCCTCAACCATTTCGATGAGCAGTTTTTCCGTTTCAATTCTCGAAACCTGCACATTTCCGTGGGGATCGCGGTCCATAAGGAGCTGACGTTGAATATTGTTCGGGAGGGAAGAGAAAACGTAGGATGAGTCTTTCGACAGGTTCTTGTTAATCCACGCCGACTGGTCCTCGAAGGTATTGAGAGTATCATAGTACTCCTGATTCTCTGCTAAAAGGTCGTTGAGCTCACTAATGAGTTTTTTCATCTCCGGGATAAACTCGATCAGCCCTTCGGGGATTAGGACAACACCGAAATTGTTACCCTGATCCGCTCTTACGCGGACCACCCGGACAATAGAATCTACAATCTGGTTGAGGGTCATCCGCTTTGCCGCCACCTCTTCGGAGATGATGGCGATATTCGGGCGGGTCTGCAGCGCGCATTCCAGAGCGATATGGCTTGCTGATCTACCCATAAGTTTTATAAAGTGCCAGTACTTCCTGGCCGAATTCGCGTCCCTTTCAATGTTCCCGATAAGTTCAGAATAGGTCTTTGTCGCGGTGTCGAAACCGAAGGAGGTTTCAATATGCGCGTTTTTAAGGTCCCCATCGATGGTTTTCGGTACTCCGATAACCTTGATCCCCGCATCCTTTTTAAGGAAATATTCCGCAAGCAGGGCACCATTGGTGTTGGAATCATCCCCTCCGATAATTAAAAGGGCATCTATCTTCAGGCGGTGGCAGACCTCGATGCAGGTATCAAACTGTTCCTCTGCTTCGAGTTTTGTTCTTCCGGAACCAATGATGTCGAAACCCCCGGTATTCCGGTACAGGTCGAGATATTCAGAAGTAATTTCGATCTGTTTCTCTTCGAGGATCCCCCCGGGACCGCCAAGAAACCCAATGAGACGGGATTCAGGGTTTCCCTTTTTGATAGCATCAAAGAGACCTGAAATGACATTATGTCCACCTGGTGCCTGACCCCCTGAAAGAACTACCCCAACGCTAATCCTGTTTCCTATGCTGCTGTTCTCCCCTTTGGTGAACAGGGCTACAGGTTTACCGTAGGTGTGGGGAAAAAGCTGCTTTAAAGCTTGCCGGTCCTCTACCGATTCGGTAGGTTCTCCTTGCTGAAGCTGGATTGTTTCAATAGCGCCCCTCAGGATCGGCGGGAGCTTTGGTTTGTATGCGTAACGGGCTTCTTGAAGAGCAGAATGCTTCATCTGTTACTCCTTTTAGTGAGGTTATATTATTGGGTTAACTATAGCAGGAGAGAGGAAATAGTGAAAGACTATAGGGATTCTGATATTGATGTTGGTTTCATTAAATCTCATTGGAA
>JAGLYY010000579.1 GCA_023131935.1 Spirochaetales bacterium
CGATAAAGCATGATGGTACCTCCTTTTTGACCATTAAATCATGCTTCATCGTTAAACGCCCATTAATAAAAGGCAAATTGCGCTAACTGCGGGGTTTATGGGTTAAGTAGGACAGCTTCAATCACCCTTAAGGAAAAGGGGAAGAGACGCAATTCATACCGCCCAGATTAGGCAGGTAAGATGAGAAATCATCTCCCCTGGGGGGGAAGTCATGAAGGAATCAATTTACAAAACACGTGACCGGGACGAGTACTTTCCCGAGGAGGGCTGTTACATCCGGGAGATTTGGAACACGCCGGAAGACGGTGCAGCATCTATCGCCAGGGCGCGGGTACGACCTGGTGATGTCACGGCATGGCACCTTTTGAAGAACATTGTCGAACGCTATGTGGTTATGGAGGGCACGGGTCGCGTGGAAGTGGGAGATCTTCCTCCCGCAGAGGTCGGGGTCGGAGATGTGGTCGTCATCCCCCGCAACACGCGCCAGCGCATCGCCAACACGGGCGATAAGGATTTGATTTTTCTTTGTATCTGCACGCCCCGCTTTATTCAGGAAGACTATGAAAGCCTGGGGTAAAAAAGGAGATAACAAACCTTAACCTGCAGGATCAGGAGAAACCGGCCGACTCGACTCAAGCAAAAAATTAAGGAGGGGTTAGATGAGACGTTTTGTATTAGTGGCTACTGCATTCTTGTTTCTTTTCATGGCAGGACAGGCATTTGCAGCGGATAATCTGAGCAGTGCAGCTTCAAAAATCGAATCCGGCATTTTAAATATTCTGAATGGAATCGAAGGTACGATTTCTCGTGCTGCAAAAGAAACAGGCAAGGCAAGCCTTAATCATGAAACTGAAGTAAGAAAACTTCTTCAGAGTTGTAATACTGGCAGACCTTATGTGATCGATTCCGCATTCATTGACAGCAAAGGTATTATGAAGTTTATCGAACCAGAACAGTACCGGAAGCATGAAGGCTCGGACATCTCCAAACAGGAAGCTGTCATTAAGATGCTGAAGACACAAAAACCCGGGATGGGGAATGTATTCGTTTCTGTCGAGGGCATAAAATCAATCGATATTCAACACCCTGTTTTTTCAAAGGGAAAGCAATTCCTCGGCGCTCTCAGCATGCTGGTAAACCAGGATGAAATGATTCGAACTGTTGCGGCAACTGTCGAGAAAGAGCTAAGTGTAAGGTGCTGGGTCATGCAGAAGGACGGAATGCTTCTTTATGAAACAGATCCGGCACAGACAGGACTCAACCTGTTTACAGATCCTCTCTATAAAGATTATCCTGAATTGATTGCCCTGGGCAAGAGGATGGTCGAAGAGAAAAAAGGAATGGGATTTTACACTTTTCCGGTTCATGTAACGAAACAGGCTGTTTGGAAAACCGCTCATTTCTTTAATAACGACTGGATTGTTGTGGCCTACAAAGAGGTTAAATAACTATCTGCCCTATGTGCAACATGAGTTGACAAGACAAGCAAGATCTTTATGATGCAGGCAAATGTAACCGCTATGATGATGACACGGTAATGCCTTTATTTTTCGACATAAGACTGATGCGGACACTGTGTTCTTTTTAATTATCCACACATTTAACGGAAGGAAGGAATTTATGAAAAAGATCTGGATTGGCTGTTTGATATTGACTTTATTCGTTTTTGGCGGGTGCACATGCGCAACGCAGAAGAATATAAAGGGAACTCCTGATCTGAAAATGTTGACGGAGGAATACCCTCCGGTTACCTTCATGAAAGATGGGAAGGTCACCGGTTTTGTCACGGACATGGTGCGGGAAATTATCGCCCGTCAGGGCATTCCGGATAAAATCAGGTTGACCCTCTGGGACGAAGCCTACAATGTGGCTTTGAGCAACCCGAATGTAGTGCTCTTCAGCACCGAGAGAACGGAAAACCGGGAGAATCTGTTTCAATGGGTAGGACCGGTCGGTAAAAACAGCGCTATCTTTTATGCTAAGAAGGGCTCCGGCATCAGAATCAATGGATTGGAAGAGGCCAAAAAGATGGTCGCCATTGCCACAACTACCG
>JAGLYY010000058.1 GCA_023131935.1 Spirochaetales bacterium
GGTAGGATAGGCTGACGAAGTGGTGCTTCTGATCTATCGGGAAACCAGGGGATTTCCCCGGGAAGTAGTATATGGACCGAAATCCTACAGTCTAATAGCCTAATAGTCTACAGCCTTCCCCAATAGCCTTCCCCAATTGCTTTTCTTAGAAGGAATCCCGGTTCTGCGGGAATACCCGGGCGGATACTGGTTGGTTTACCATGGTCCGCCTTTTCTATTTCATTTCCCTCTTCATTGAAAAGGGTAAAATACTTATCGGCGGCAGAAAGGAGGTCAGGTCCGATATACTCAACTTCCTCCCCCTTCCGTATCTGGTTCTTTACGTTCAGGGAATACACTCCGGAGGAGATCTCTTCTCCGATGGATCCGAGAAACACGTGGTTCCGTTTATAAGAGCTAAGAGTGGGGTGCTGAATATCATCTTTGCTGAAAAAGAACCCTGTTGAGTATTCCCGGTGACTTACCCGGGAAAGGTCCTCCCTAAATCCCGGAAGATCCGGGACCTCCTTCCCTTCGAGGGCATCCAGAGATTTACGGTAGGCCCGTGTGACGATGGCAGCGTAATAAACGGATTTCATTCTCCCCTCGATCTTTATCGAATCGATTCCCGCATCCTTAAGTTCCGCGAGATAATCGATCATACAGAGGTCTTTGGAGGAGAGGATAGAGGTAAAGTTTTCACCTTCGATGATTGGGTAGTATTCTCCGGGACGTTCCTTTTCCTCCAGGACACGGTACTCCCAGCGGCAGGAATGGGCGCAAGCCCCTTTGTTCCCGCTCCGGCCGGTCATCCAGGCTGAGAGGAAACATCTCCCTGAATAGGCAAGGCACATAGCCCCATGGACAAAAGCTTCCAGTTCGAGATTTTCGACACTCCGCCTTATCTCTTCAATTTCCGAAAGAGAGACCTCCCGGCCAAGGATGATCCTGGAGAATCCCATATCACGGTACATCCGGGCGGCTTCGGAGTTGGTACAGTTTGCCTGGGTACTTAAATGAAACTCTGCCCCGGGAAATCGTTTCTTGAGAAGGGGGAGGATGCCAATGTCACTTATAATGAAGGCATCCAGGGGGTAGAGCGAGAGGTAATCGAGGTTTTCTTCGAGCCGCCTTAAATCGGGATTATGGAAAAAGATGTTCAAAGCGCCGTAGAGTTTTTTATCACCCTTAATTTTTCGGATGTTCTCGCAGATAATCCGGTGCTCATTCTGTAAGGAGTCTTGCGGGGAGTCTTGCAGAAGGCTGTCAGCCTTTGCCCGAAGGCTGAAATTCCCAATGCCGATGTAGGCGGCATCCGCGCCGTACCGGTATACATATTCCAGCTTTTCCAGGTTCCCCGCGGGTGAAAGCAGTTCCATCCTTACTGTTTGTCCTCTATAGGTATCTGTTTTTCCCGGAAGTAATCGCCATGGTTGTGAAAAAACTCAAGAAAATACTGCTGAATACTTGAAAAGAAAGTTTTTTCCATCTCCGTGCCTTTCGGGGTGATGTACCGGTAGTGCCAGATTTCATGGCGGTAGCCAGTAAGGTGTTCATATCCATCGGGATAGGAAAGGCTGAAGCCATATTTCCATCCGTTTCGGAAAAGCCACATACCGGCGGGGGTGCCGCCAAAGGCATCGGTAATGGAACCGAAGTCGATAGTGACCCCAAGCTGATGTTGGGATTTCCCCGGCTGGGCGGATTCTCTATCGGCGGTTTCCTTCCCGTAACGATCTACATTCCGCTGGTATACTTTTGCCTGATACTCATAGGAGCGGTAGCAGGAGGAAAACACCAGTTTGATTCCCTCTTTCCGGGCAGCTTCCATCATACGGAGGGTGTCAGGCATAATCCATTCCCGAAGGGAAAGGTCATTTCTGTTCACTGTTATATTGTAGTCGTTGAGTGATACCAGGTCCTGAGGGACGAATTCCGTTGACAGGGGATGTTCCTTGTCCACGAGAACAAGCACTTCCGGAGGCAGCTGTAACATCTCTTCCATCAAGGTGAGAAAATGTCCAGGCCGGGCGAGGATATTGGTCCGTATCTCCGGCTCAAGGCCAATGGTGATTGCTTCAAGATCACTCAAGGTGATTGAGAAGGCGGGATGAAGCAGCATGATATCCTCCACCGGTTCGGGTGTGTTTTTGTCGGTACAGCCGGCGGCCGCCACAATCGCCAGGGCTAAAACAAAGACAGCCAGGTTCTTTTTCAAAACAGTCGTTCTATTACCTCCTCCATGGTTTCTACAGGGATAAACTCTATCCCTTTCTTGACGATTTCAGGGATTTCGTCAAGGTCACGGAGGTTCTGGTGGGGCATAATAATTGTTTTGATTTTATTTCGCCGGGCGGCGATAGTTTTCTCTTTCAAACCCCCAATGGGCAGGACCTTCCCCACGAGGGAGAGTTCTCCTGTCATCGCCAGGTTTTTCCTGATCTGTTTGCCTGTAGCCAGGGAGAGCAGGCAGGAGGCCATCGTGATACCCGCGGAGGGACCATCCTTCGGGGTTGCACCCTCCGGGATATGGATGTGGATCTGGTTTTTCTCCCAAAAATCCTGGGGAATCTGAAACTTATCAGCGATATGGCGGACAAAGGTGTAGGCGATATTCGCCGATTCCTGCATCACCTCACCCATCTGCCCCGTAAGTCTGAAACCCTCTTTCCCGGGGTTGTTAACCGCTTCAATAACGAGGGTATCTCCCCCGAAATTGGTCCAGGCAAGGCCGATGGCCATACCCGGATGGATTACCTTTTTAATTTCATCTTCACGAAAAACCGGCTTTCCAAGATACTCGGTGAGGTCCTCCGGGGTGACGGTAAAAGGCGCGGATTGCTCCTCAAGGACAATCTTAATAGCAATTTTCCGGTGGATCTTATCCAGGGCCTTCTCGAAGTTTCTCATCCCCGCTTCCCGGGCATAACCGGTGGCGATATTTTTAAGGGTGGTCTTTGGATATTTTACCTCTTTCTTTTTGAGGCCTGCTTTTTCGAGACTCTTGGGTATGAGATACTTCGTGGCGATTGCTACCTTCTCCTGCTGAATATAACCGGAGAGGCGGATGACCTCCATCCTGTCGACCAGGGGCCGGGGAACGGTGTCTAGGGTATTCGCGGTCGCTATGAAAAGGATATTGGAAATATCGAAGGGGAGATCCAGGTAGTGGTCCCGGAAAGCGACATTCTGTTCGGGATCGAGTACCTCGAGAAGGGCGGAGCTCGGGTCTCCCTGAAAACTGGCCCCCATTTTATCAATCTCGTCGATCATGAAAACGGGATTCCTGGTTTTTACGATCTTAAGCCCCTGCATAATTTTACCAGGCATAGCCCCGACATAGGTACGCCGGTGACCTTTTATCTCAGCTTCGTCCCGCATCCCTCCAACGGAGAAACGGAAGAATTTTTTATTCAGGGCCCGGGCTATAGATTTACCAACCGAAGTTTTGCCGACTCCCGGAGGGCCGACAAGACAAACTATGGATCCTTTGGTATCCTTCTTGAGTTTTCGAATCGCAAGGTATTCCAGAACCCGGGTCTTCACATCCTCCAGGCCGTAGTGATCATCGTTGAGAATCTTCCGGGATGCCTGGATGTCAAAATCCTCAGGTTCCGGGTCTTTCCAGGGCAAGGAGAAGATGGTATCCAGATAATTCCGGGTAACCACAAACTCCGAAGCATTGGGATCCATGAGCCGGAATTTCTCAAGCTCCTGTTCTACCTGCTCCTTTACCTCTCCTTCAAATTTGTAACTTTCAAATTGTTCTTTGAACTTGAGGTACTCGCTGCTTTTTGAATCAACAGGCATTCCAAGTTCCTGCTTGATAGCCTTCAGTTCCTCTTTCAGGAAGTAATCACGCTGGCTTTTTTCGATCTTTTCGTTAATCTGGAGTTGTATTTTCTTCTGGATTCGAAGGAGTTCCTGTTCCTTTTTAATA
The DNA here is from genome assembly GCA_023131935.1 of Spirochaetales bacterium. GTDB lineage: Bacteria > Spirochaetota > Spirochaetia > JAGLYY01 > JAGLYY01 > JAGLYY01. Next base: position 3,920 of record JAGLYY010000058.1, read on the forward strand.
AACATGAGCACATATTCCATCCGATCCTGCACCTCAAGAATTTCGAGGATTTTCTGCTGTTCATTCCGTTCGATGTTCAGGATTGAAGTGATGAAATCGGCAATTTTACCCGGATGATCAATGTTCACCATATTTAACCTCATCTCCTCGGAGAAGAGAGGATTATTCTCTGACAGCTGCTTCATCTCACTGAGGAGAGAGCGGGTCAGGGCCTTAACTTCAATTCCCTGATCATTAACATCATCGAGGTACTCAACCGCGGCGGAGATCGGGAGTTCATGGGACAGATATTTTTTCACTTTAAATCGTTTGAGAGTGGAAATGAAGATATTTATCCCGCCATCAGGCAGATTGATCTTTTTTACGATCTTCGCGACCGTACCGATGGTATAGAGATCATCAGCTGAGGTGAGTTCCAATTCTTCATTTTTCATGAGAATCAGCCCGATAATGCTGTCTCCCGAGATTGCCCGCTCAACGACTTCGATGTCCTGCTCCGATTCAATCATGATTGGGGTAAAAATACCGGGAAAAATCGGTTTTCCTATAAGGGGGATAACAAGGAGTTTATTAGGTAAAATTTGTTCCGCTGGTATTATCTCTTTATCTGTCATAGTTACCACCTCTCTGTATCATATAATAATGGTCTGAAATGAGAAGACGCAATATTGTTCCTGAAATCCTGTAGAAGGTAATAAGAAAATCCCTCCGTATCAACAGAAATAATACATTTCCCGGCCGCTTGACTTATTTGACAACCTTCCCCTATTCTTGGACAGATTATGAGTAGAAATCTGAAAACCCCCGCAATCAGCTTGAAAGCGGGACGGTTTGGTGAAATCCATAAACAGGTTACCCTTTTTACCCCGGGAGAGGGGATCCTCCGGGGGATTGCCTATGGCGCCTATAAAGGAAAGGGCAAACTTGGAGGTACAACCGAGCCTTTTACCTGGGGGCTGGCCGGACTCTATCATGATCCGGTCAAAGATACCTACAAAATAACCGATTTTGAGGTGTATGACCAGTTTGAAAATATCCGTGGGAACTTAAGGAAGTACTACTGCGCCTCCCTCTGGGCTGAGATCCTCCTGAAAAGTTACGGAGGAGGCGGCAGTCCGGAACTCTTCCGCTTGACAAGAGAGGGGCTCACTCTGCTAAATAGCGTGGAAACGCGGAATATTGATGGAGTTTTGATTCAGTATCTCTGGAAAGCCCTTATTATATTGGGAAGTGGGCCGGACCTATCCTCCTGTGCCAATTGCGAAGGATCAATCAGCGGAGGATCCTGGGCACTTGACCTCCACAAGGCAGGCGCTATCTGCGGGAGTTGTATTCATGAAGGGGCCATTGTACTTGAAGCGGGGGCGCGGAGGTATCTGATCCATACCTCCAGTCTTGGAATGAGTGAAGCTCTCAAGATAAATCTTCAGGAAAAAGCTATGGGGGAACTGAAAAATGCCCTTTTCAGTCTTTTTGAGAGTATACTGGAGGTCCCGTTAAACACTCTGAAAAGCGGGCTGCTATAAGGAACATTCATGAAATGGAATAAACAACCAGTAGATACCGATAAGGTACGCGAACTTTCAGGCAGATATGATATCGATCTGTTAACCGCTTCTCTCCTCACCCGAAGGGGTGTTACCGGAGATGCTATCCCTTTTTACCTGGAAAAGGATATCAGATATACCCATAATCCTTTTCTATTTGTTGAGATGGAAGAAACCGTTGAACGGATACTTCAGGCCAAAAAGGAAGAGGAGAAGATAAGGATTCTGGGAGACCGGGATGTTGATGGTATGACATCAACCGTGCTTCTCTATGAAGCGCTTAAGGCACTTGGTATTGATGTAACCTGGGCTCTTCCCTCGGGAGATGATCCCTATGGATTAACAAAAAAAGTGGTAGAAGATTTCGCGAAAGAGGGGGGGACCCTCCTAATAACCGTAGACTGCGGAATCTCCAACGCGGATGAGGTAGCCTATGGGAATGATCTTGGAATCGATACCATAATTACCGATCATCACAACCCCCCGGAAGAATTGCCGG
>JAGLYY010000580.1 GCA_023131935.1 Spirochaetales bacterium
CTGGATCTGTTAGCCGATACTCTGGCGCCCTTGATGAGGTACCGGGATGCAGGCCCGGAAGGCGTTGATCAGGTTAAACTCGATTTAAAGGATATTGTTAAAACAAAAGAGTTTGTTGAGTTCGGCCCGGAACATGAAGCGGTTAGTATATCAAAATACCGGGAAATGGTTGAAAGACTGATTCTTGAATTAACCGAAAGTAACGAAGTTCTACAGAAAATTAAAAACGGCGGCACCGTCAGTAAGACGGAAGCAGATAGTCTGGCGGAACTGCTGCACAGTAAACATCCCCATATAACGGAAGATCTGTTAAAAACGGTATACAGGAACCGCAAAGCCAAATTTATCCAGTTTATTCGGCATATACTTGGTCTGGAAATATTGATGAGTTTCCCCGATTCCGTCTCCAACGCCTTTCAGCATTTTATTCAGGAACACACATACTTAAACACGAAGCAATTGGAGTTTTTACATCTGTTAAAAGATCTTCTTATCGAAAGAGAGAGCATTAAAAAGCGGGACCTGATAGAATCACCCTTTACAATTATTCATCCCCAGGGAATACGGGGACTATTCTCCCCCATGGAGATTACCGAGATACTGGATATGACGGATAGGTTGGCAGGATAATGACACGGAACGAATTAGAAATGATCCTTCAGGAAGGAGAAGGATACAAGCTAGAGTTTAAAGAAAATTTGAATTCCGATCTCTCGAAAGGACTGGCCGCCATGGCCAACTCTTCGGGCGGAAGGATATTTATCGGTATTAATGATAGAAATGAAGTTTCCGGTATTAAAAGAACCAACAAACTTCTTTCCCGAATTCAGGATATGGCTTCTCAATGTGATCCCCGTGTGGTTATCGAAATTGAGCCATTTGACAATATTCTCATCATTCATGTCAAAGAGGGACTGAACAAACCATACCGTGCGAACAAGGGCTTTTATATCAGGAACGGCGCCAATTCACAGAAGATGACCACCAGGGAAATAACCGAATTCATACAGGCTGAAGGCAAAGTACGTTTTGACGAGATATTGAGGGATGATCTTGATACAAATAGCATTCTGGATATCGGTCTTTTAGATCAGTTCTTACAAGAGGCCGGTATCAACAAAGCACTTGATAATTATTCCATCCTCCACAACCTGGCAGTATTGTCTTATCGTGACAATGTTCCGTTTTTAAACAATGCCGGCGTACTGTTTTTTACAAAAGAACCGGTTAACTACCTTTTTCATACAGTTGTTACTTGCGTGCTTTTTAAAGGTACAGAGCGACATACTATTTTGGATAAAAAAGATTTCAGCCGGAATATTGTAGAGAATATCGAAAATACTATGGTGTTTTTACAGCAGCATCTGAAGCTCAGATATGAGATTACTTCCCTGCGGCGCAAAGAGATTCTGGAGATTCCTGAAATTGCTTTGCGGGAAGCAGTGATTAACGCAGTCTGTCACCGCGACTACTTTGAGAAGGGAGCCAATGTTCTCGTTGCTATATTTGATGACAGGGTGGAAATAACCAATCCCGGAGGTTTGCCAAAGGGTTTGTCTGCTAAAGATTTCGGTAAAAAAAGTATATCCCGGAATCCTGTAATCGCTTCACTTTTTCAACGAAATGGATACATCGAGAAGATGGGTACAGGGATATCCCGTATCCGTACTGCAGCAAAAGAGAGCGGGATTCAGGAGCCTGTTTTTTCTTTTAATACATTCTTTACGGTTGAATTTCCCCGGGAAACTGCTGAAGTGAAATATAAAACGTCGGGGAAGACTACCCAAGAAAA
>JAGLYY010000581.1 GCA_023131935.1 Spirochaetales bacterium
CTTAAGAGGATACAAATTCACGTTTGGTGGAGCTAAAAAAGGTGGACTTAGTTATTTTGATGAGCTGGGTAATATAACTAATTTCAGTGGGACGCTGTATGATATTTTCTCCTATGCATTTGAAGTAGCTCCCAAATTTGTTGAAGATACCATTAAACAATACATACCAATGCCAAAGATGCCAGAGGAAAAGCATATCCCGGGTTACATTATTCCCGAGTACACTAAGGAGTACATTAAGAATGTTGCTAAGGATTACATTCTAAATATGGCGAAACTTGGTGTTAAATTAAGATTCGAAGACTTTGTTGGCAAACTTAAGCATGAATATACCAGGTTAGAATTAGCAACTGTTCGTGGAACAGGTGAGCTCCTTCACTTTACTGAAAGACAAGATGAGATAAAGGAGAGAGGAAGTAAGAAGGAGCTTGGATCTGGAGGGTGGGTTGTTCATCCTATGATTAGAGAGCATCTGACAGGAGAAAGAGGGGAAGGAACTCCACCTATAACATTTATGGTCACTAAAGATGCTGAGATTGAGGTAGAAGATAAAACCATCAAACTCAAGAAAGAAACTCCTCTATCAAAAGATGAAGTGGAAGCAATAGCTGAGAGCGGCAAAAGTCTTCCCTGGGGGATAGCAAAAGTAAAAGATAGGCGTGGAGAGTTTGCCGATTGGTTAGTAAAGCCTGAACCTTACAAGAATACAGTAACTTATATAGATAGTAGTGGAGAAAAAATAAGAGAGGAAAGTCCCGCACTTAAAGTTGCAGGCATCCTCTGGTTATTTGATTTTGATGAAGGAATGTTTGTAGGGGGTGACAAAGCTCCAGGCTCAAGCGTTGCAGCACCACTAAATCCTCTCTTTACAGATTTATTATTACAAAAAGATGAAAACAAAAAGCAGTTCAATAAAGCAGTTGGAAAAGAAGCTAAAAAATTTGTGGCTGCACTTGAAGTCCGTTTCAAAGATAGAAAAACTGAGATACCATGGTATGAAGGATATGATTATCCAATCTTCTTCCCTACAAGAGAGTATCAAGAAAAATTCCAAAAATATTTCATTGGAGTTCATCGAATAGACCATGTTAAAGAGATAGTAGTTAAAGATGTGTTTCCATTATAAGCATGAAAATCTCTTCTGGCTTTAAGGAAATATAAGTAGGCATACATAGAGGAACGGATAAAAATGAATATTGGTGTCACATATAACCCATATAATAAAGAAAATGAGCGAATAATTTCCGAACTCTCTGATGAAATCGACTTCATTGAGATAAAAAATTTGGAACTCAGCCTTTTACGTTCAAAAAAGGACATTCTTGACAAATTTTCAATGAAATCCATGCACGTCCAATATCTGTCCAAACAGGAAAATCCCACAACGCTAAATTTAGTATCAGATGAAAAAAAAGAAATCATCAGCGATAAAAATTCAGATCTTTACAAAGCTTTTGATTTCTTAGACCCTTTCGTCATATCTTTTCACACCGGCTTTTCCTCGAAGGAAGTAGGAACAAAGGGAATAGATAACCATAACTATGCAATCGGTGAAATATTATCTGAAAAGGAGGTTTTTAAATCAATTACCAATTCGCTACGAATAATTACAAGGATGTTGAGGGAAAGAGGCTATAAAGGGAAAATTTTGATAGAAAATTTGGATTACCATCCAACTGGAGCTTATGAATATATATGTAAACCTTATTTCATTTCAAAAGTTGCTGAAAATACAAATTGCGGGGTTCTGGTGGATTTAGCTCATACGATAATTTCAGCTCATAGTTTTGGTATGGATGTGATTGATTTTGTGGAGAAAATAGGCATTGATAGAATTTATGAGATTCACGTGAATTCGCCGTTGTATAAGGATGGGGAGTGGTACGATATTAATGAGCCTTTTTATTTCTCTGAGGAAGCGAAGAGAGTGCTTGAGCATATTATTAAAAGAGAAAAAGCGAAAGTCTTAAATATAGAGTGTGATAAAGAGATAATTGAGCAATTGGAAGCATGTATTGAGGTGAGAGGGACTAAAGATGGATGATTGGCTTATTACTTTGGGTATTACTGTTGCAGTTGCAATAGTTTTTGCCCTTCTTAGTCCCCTCATTAGCCCTCATGTTAAAAGAACATGGGATAGAGTTAGGGGAAAAAGGAAAGAGGTGAGTCTTGAGAGAGTAGAAAAGGCTTGTTATGAGATTTATAAAGATGCCGATTGAGAAAAATTTAAACCCAATTACATCCTTGGGATTGATGGTGGAGGATGTATTGTTGCAGCATTCTTAGCGCAACATTATAATGTGGCAGTGATTGAATTTGCCGCTAATAGAACCAATCCTGAAGATCCAAAATTCCCAAAGGATAAGGTTTTCTTTGAACAGCTAAAAAAAATTATTGACGACAAAAAAGTTTTAGTTGTGGATGACCTTTCTGACAGAAGTTTCACCTTGCAAAGAGTAAAAAATTTGCTTGAAGGAGTTGCTGGGGAAGTAAAAATAGGTGTTATATCAAAACCCTCTTCAAGGCAAGCAAAAAATAGGACTGTAGATTTAAGCCTATATGATTACTATCCACGGGTTCATCCTTCGGAACCAGATGGAAAATATGATCATGATGGGAAATGCACTGTTCACTTCCCATGGGATGTATGGGTGCATGTGAAGGGGTAATTGACTTATGTGCGGCATATACGGTTACATAGGTAACGAATCTGCTTGCAAGATTATCCTTGCAGGGTTACAAAAGCTTGAATATCGTGGACATGACTCATGGGGTATCGCCACACTTGCAAATGGGCACTTTCATCAAGTAAAACGGTTGGGCTATATTACTAAAAGCAGTGTCACAGAAACCACCCTCTCAGGCAATGTTGGCATAGGACATGTAAGGTGGGCAACACATGGCTCAAATTCAGAAGAAAACACACATCCTCATTTTGATTGTAAGAACGAAATCGCCATAGTGCATAACGGAGTTATATACAACGAAGACTCAATTAGAAATAAATTAGTGAAAAATGGGCATATTCTTAATTCCGATACAGATGCAGAGCTATTTGCTCACTTGCTTGAGGAAAAGGCCGAAATAGATTTTATTAACGCTATCTACGAGTGTGTAAAGGAAATAGATGCACAGTATGCTTTTTTGATTTTGAACAAAAAAACATCAAAAATATATGCAACGAGAAAAGAATCACCAATAAAGATTGGGATTAGTAAAGAAGGATACTGTGTATCCTCTGACATCTTATCGCTCGTAGGCAAGGCAGATAAATATGTAGACTTAGAAGATGGTGATATTGCTGAAATAGGAACGGATGGATTTGTGATTTATGATAAAAATAAAAATCCGGTTGAAAGAGATTTACACACGATTGATATAACTCCAGAAATGATCGACAAGGGTGAAGAACCATATTTTTATTTGAAGGAGACGAAAGAAAAGGAAGTTGAGAAAAATCAGCTTTACGATGATGAACCGTAATTCCAGCTTCACCGGTTGAAACCGGTATTTGCAGGCGACCGCCAAATTCAATTCCGTTATCTTCTGTCGGTGCTGTTTCCCAGCCTCTTAAATCGTTATTATCATAAAGTCCCCAGAGCCACATATTCGTATTATTTTGAAAATAATATCTTGCCA
>JAGLYY010000582.1 GCA_023131935.1 Spirochaetales bacterium
AAAGTCGTATTATTGATAAACAGGGTAAACCCTCAAAAAGATTAAGCTGGTTATCTCTTATTATTTCTGGAGTTGCTCTTATAGTTGTTCTCGTCTTTGCCGGACTGGATTACTACGGTGATAAGAAATGGCAGGAGTCTCAAGCTAAACTATTGAACAACCAAACTACAATTTTGCAACAAATTAGGGATTCAATTCCTACTCCGCAAAAATAATACGCCCGTTTTGATACAAGAAGTAATACATTTGTATGCTGACTACTTGAGTTTCCTGAATATGCTTTAATACTGTATCTGACATAGTCTTTTCATTCTGCTAGTGTAGTGTGTTTCCGGTTTAATTACCATTTAACTTTAGCTACCTCCACATCGATACATTCCAGATTGTCTGCACTCATGTCCGTTCCCCCACCATCTATCTAATCTATAATCACCATTTGGCAGTTTGTAGTAATGATATTATCTCCCGGTCTTACAGGATACTAATCATAACTCCACCACCCCCTTCTCATTTAGATACTCCAGTAGAGCAGGGGAAAGATTGAATCCTTTATCTGTAAACCCATGCGGGAGTATGCTTTTCACTAGAATAAAAGCCGATTGGTAGCATGATGAGGCATCTTTCTTGATATTTACCAAATCCTGTAGGTAGAAATGAAGGTATTGTCTGCGAATCGTACGGATGTTGTCAAACGGTTCTTTAATTTAAGGGCCAACACACTCAAAATCCATGAGATGATCAATCCGATTCTGTTGACCTTTCCTCTGGAACTTTTGGAAGGTGGTTAGCTTGGCTTGATCAGATTCCGATATTCTGTCACTGAGTACAAGCATCATATCATAGATCAACATAGATGCCATTTCGGCAGTCATTCCACACAAAGCGATTGTAGATAGATAGTTGCTGAGGATGTAGTTGGCTTTAGCTTGCCTGAGCGGAGCAATCACTTTCAACTGTATCCACTTCTCAGCAGGAGCCATGACAAAACCTTTATCAACTTCGCGCAGTTCTTGGTATCGTGCCTGACAATCGGAAAGAGTTATTGCCTCCGGGTCTCCTCCTATATCCTTTAGTATAGTGTCCACATCTCTGAGATCAATGTCAGAAACTTGATCAGCAAACTCCATATTGAAGAAAACCAAAGGATTCAAGGTAAGGTTTACTTTTGACATTTCCATTTTCTCCCTTTCATCTTTTGTGTATTACTCTCCCCACTGATTTGTTGCTGACCATGGTAAGGTTGCCGCAACGATCACACTTGATCTCGATGATTGAGAAGTATTTCTTGAGAGTTTTCACTGTCTGATCGAGCGCTGCCCTTACCTTGTCCTGCCGCGGGCTCCGCAATGCCTCCAGGACATCCACTCTATCCGGGCCCTTCACAAGCGCTTCAATCACGCGATCATTCTCCATGATCTCGCCGTTTCTGGGGGTGAGTTTATAGCTCATTTCGGGGTCAGCTGAATTATGATGCTGGTAACTTTCTGATGCACCTGCATCTTCATCTGATTATCCGTCCCATAATCAGTCAGCTGCTTCGGCGTGAAATCCTGATAGGCCGTTCTCCCGTTGGATGCCTTTACTTCAGCCTCCCAGTTTGTGGGAGGAGTAGGGCTAAACCATCTCCAACCTGCTAACTCGATGTTCTGCTCCTTTGCAGCATTTCGTACCAATTCCGCAACGTGAAGCTTCCCCTGTTTAATCGAATTCTCATTTGACATATTACTGTCTCCATTTCATATATAATCTTCTATTATATCTGAGATGAAATCAACACTTTTTTTACCAGCAAAGGGAGGCTTTCACAGCCCCCGGAGCCTCCAAGCAGGTCACCTCAAATGGAACCAGCCCCCCCTCCTCACCGATTTCTATGCGCAAGCCACTTTATTTCTCGAAGAACCGCCCCTCGGTAAGGAAGCTGTCAATCAGCACTTACCCGGAAGACGGGAAAGAAACGGAGGGGTATCTGGGTTTCAAGACAACCTTGTGCTTATTACCATCAGCCGGAGTGTTGAACGGCTTCTGTCCGTCAAGAGAACCTTTCTTTATATATCCATGCCTCAGATTTTTCCAATTAATGCTCCAATACTCAGCACGACCATCACGGGTCCAATAGTAATAATAATCATCCAAGAAAACCAATACCTTAAAAGTCAGTCAGCGCTTTAGTGTTTTCCCTGTAGCTCCAATTACATTATTGATAATAATGGATATTTTCTTATTTACTGGGAAGATAAGTTTTACTATCCTTCAGCGCAGTATTAGTGAATTTGGAGGATACTGTGAAACCGGTTTTCAAAATTGGAGTAGGTTTACTTATTGTTGGGTGCATTTTAGCAGGTTGTGCAACGATGGAAAGTTTCTTTCCAACCGGGAACGCCAGTTGATGCAGAAATATCAATGCTGGTAGTTGAGATAGGTGATGGAATGCCAAATTCCTCAGGAGTCCTTTTCAATAGTAATTTCACCGGGTGGGCACCGATTGTTGAGTCACCGGATGGTACCTTAATTCCATTCAAACCATTCGATTCAGAATCCGGACTCGATTCGTTCTTCTATGCATCAAATGTTCAAGCGGGCGAATATGTATTACAGGGATTTATGCACGTTTACACTGATTACAGCAAGCTGGGGGAAGGGAAACTTGCATCCTATGGACCTTTTGCAAATTATCCTTATCACGTTCGTCCAGATTTATTACTTGATGAGCCGGTCGTAGTACAATTAAATAAGGCGGAAATTGCCACATTTGGGAGGTACCCCATTGAATTCAGGCATTTGAGCAGTACCTCAGGTACTGAAAATAATCGATGGATGATGGTACCTGATTCAGTTTTACTTATTTCGAATCCTGCTGATAATAAAGCGTTACGTGTTGCTAAAAACCGGGCAACGCTGGCTTGGACAGAATGGAATACTCGAAATCCGGAAGAAGCTGATGATGAGTAATTCATAACATATTCGGTTTATACCAACAGAGGACCGTTCAGCTCTATTTGAACGGTCCTTTTTAAGCCCGGTTCGATTTTCTGCCGGAGTGAAAACCTCACACAGGTCGCGGATGAACGCGGAGTCCCCTTAGTCAGTAAGCAGTTTTACTTCGGCAATGCAGGTATCATCCCAGTGTGTTCCGGGATAAATATCAAGAATGGTTATCTTCATGCTGCTCATGAATACCGGATGAGGAAAAGTAAGGTACTGCATCTCCATTTTGTCTGAAAGGGTGAAGGTGAAGCTTTCCATTTCTACGAAGCCGAAGG
>JAGLYY010000583.1 GCA_023131935.1 Spirochaetales bacterium
TAAATTTTCTGCTGTATACCTCTAAAAAATGGTCAAGTAACGACATAATATCTTCCTTTCGTTTACGCAACGGGGGCAGTTTGATGGGCACCACCCTCAGGCGGTAATAAAGATCTTCTCTGAATTTCCCTTCTTTCAAAAGGGATGATAAGTTCCTGTTGGTAGATGATATTATCCGAACATCAACATGTATACTGTTAGTGCCTCCAACTTTCCTCACCTCCCCGTTCTCCAGTACCCTTAAGAGCTTTACCTGAAGAGACAGAGGCATGTCTCCCACTTCATCCAGCAGAAGGGTCCCTCCGTCGGCTTCTTCAAAGATGCCTTTTTTATTGCTGTCTGCTCCGGTAAAAGCCCCTTTCACATGCCCGAAGAGCTCGCTTTCAAGGAGCTGCTCCGGCAGAGCCCCACAGTTCAACGCTATGAAAGGTCTGCTGGCCCGCGGTCCTCCAAAGTGTATTGCCCTGGCTACAAGTTCCTTTCCGGTACCGCTCTCCCCCTCTATCAGGACTGCCGAATCGTTCGTCATAACAAGGTCAACCAGTCTCATAACATCACACATTTTAGGACTCTTTGTGATGATCTGTCTGACCCCGAATTTTTCCTCAACCTGGCTGCGAAAACTCTCAACTTCTCTTCTCAGCTTCCTTTTCTCGAGGGCTTGTTCGATTGTCAGTATGGTCCTCCCGGGATCCAGAGGCTTTTTAAGGTAGTCGTACGCACCCAGTTTTAGAGTTTTAACCGCGGTTTCAACGGAACCGTACCCCGTCATCACGATAACTTCGGGATCATAGCTCTGTTCCCTGGCTTTCTTCAGGACCTCTATTCCATTGCAATCCTTCATTACCAGGTCGGTGATCACCAGATCGTAAACACTGCCTTTTATTTTTTTTATGGCTTCCCTTCCACCGGCGGCAGTGTCAATCCGGTACCCTTCTCTCTCAAAAATCTTCCTGGCAAACTCCCGCGTCCATTTATCATCGTCAACTACCAGTATTCTGGAATTCCTTGCCAACTTCAATCGCTCCTTTCCCGCAGCGGAAGGAACACCGAAAACGTTGTTCCTTCTCCCGGATTACTCTTTACTTCTATCCTCCCACCGTGCCCCTTAACTATCCTGGAAGCAATATACAGACCGATTCCTGTTCCTTCCTTCCTGGAAGTATAAAAAGGTTCGAAAATATGTGTCAGCTGCTCTGGCAATATCCCACTGCCATTATCAGTTATTTCTATCAGGACATAGCCTTCCTGTTTTACAGTCCTGATCTTAAGCACCCCCCTATACCCGATCGCTTCCAGGCTGTTTAAGGAAATGTTCCAAATAACCTGCCATATACGGTCCCTGTCGAAGAAAAATCCCGGGATGGATGGATCGAGGTTTTCCACAAATTTTATGTCACGATATTTGTTCCCCTCTCTCAAAAGACTAATGATTTCATCAAGGAGATCTTTTATATTACTTACGGAAAATTCGGGATCATATGGTTTTGTGAATTTCAGAAAATCGGACAGGATAACATTCAGCCGTATCGATTCTTCTTTAATGCCGGTAAATATCTCTTTATCCAAATCACCGGTTGTAGTCTCAAGGAGGGAAATACCCCATGTAATTGCCTGAAGAGGATTACGGATTTCATGAGCAATACCGGCGGCTATCTGATGAATCTCCTCTTCGGTTTGCTTTCTCAGGGTACTGTCATGGTAAAAACTAATTATGCACGTTCGCTTATCACACACGATTATTCTTGCCCCAATATCAGCAAAGAATTCGCTGCCGTCTTTCCGGAGGAGAGGAATGTCCGGTATTTCCTGCCTGATCCTGTCATCGGTCAAAGCTCTGAACCGGGATTTAGCCGCGTCTCTCTGCCGCGGCGGATGAATATCCAGTATTGTCATTGCCAGTAATTCACTTTCGGAGTACCCGAGCATCCCGCAGATCGCTGAGTTGACCCGGATACACTTTTTGTTAGTGGCATCAGCCATGATCACCCCGTCCACCATCTCATCATATATAATCTGTAGCTGCTTTTTCGATTCAAGAAGAGCCTCTTCCGCGTTTATCCTCTGAATAGCGGTTGAAAACTGCGTTGCTGCTTTTTCCAGTATTCTGATCATTCGCGGACACAACTTGTTCTCATCCGGATCGGCAAGATGGATCAGACCGATGATCCGTTTCCCCGCGACACGTATCGGAATAAGAACTACGGTCTCGAATCCGTACTGGTTACAGATGCTGCAGGTACGGCTTTTTGCCTTTTTTGATGTATTATTAAGGAAACGGGTGGTGCAGTTCATAAAAAACGAACCGCCTTCCGTATAGTAAGGAAGCCTGCTGCCGGCCCCGCCTGAAATCACATCTACGCATGTACATTCATTGTCATGAATTGAGAGGGGTGATTCCTTTTCAATAAATTCCTGACTGAAGCCTTCATAAGCCTGATACGGGATATTACCTTCCCGATCAAGGATGCGAATTCCGACGGCAGCGCAGCTGGTACTCTTCCTTAGCTGTTTTACCCATTGGGTAAGAAGATTATCCATGCAGGAATACAAGCCCGCAATTTCAAGAAAACTATAGGAAATTTGCAGCTCAGCCTCTGATAATATCCGTTCTCTGATTTGGTCAGAATGATCAACTAAGGCATTTACCAGATCAATCTCCTCTTTGAAAAAAGGCCCCTCTTCCATATTGATTCATTCCTACAGGTAATAAGCTTCAGTGCTGTTAGATCTAGTTTCACCGACTTTGAGAGCCGATACTAACTTTCAGGATCGTATAAGCCTGGTTCATTTGTCAACAGAGTTTGAAAAGAAATTTAAGGTGTGTCTCCAAAACATGCCCACAGATAATACTGAAGAGGTGTTTTAAAACCGTTGAAAGATTATACACTGGATGGAGATGTATGCTCTGTATCTTATTACCTGAAGGGCCTTATGCTCTTGACGACGGACCTTGTCTACG
>JAGLYY010000584.1 GCA_023131935.1 Spirochaetales bacterium
TATTCCAGGGTATATCCCCGGGGATCGGTTATCCGGGTGATGTTTCCATACTTGTTGTAAGAGAGGTCGTACTCTCCATAGTCATAGTCATCCCAATACTGCCGAAGCCTGTTCAGGTTTCCACAGGTATCGTAATATCCTCTCCTCCTGCGCAGGAGTTCTCCATTCGCGTCTTTCACCTCAATTTCTTCCGGCAGCTGCCTGAGATACAGGGAGCCTCCGGGGTAGCTGTAGGTTATTTCCATTTCCAGGTCATCATCCGGATCGGAGGTTGATCCTTCGTCATGCATCCAGGTGATATTTCCATAACCGTCAAAATCGAAATTCTTTACTGTTTCAAGAGATTCTCCTGTTTGCGGATCGTAATGCTTCGTTATTTCCTTTACTACAGCGGGAAAGACCACCTCTTTCGCTGGGGATGGATAGGGCCCAAAGTATCTCTTTTCATACTGCCAAAAAGTCTCCTGGTAGATATTTCCCTGTGAATCCTCAAGTACGGTAGAGGAGAGCTGCCCCTTCTTATGATAATCGCTGTTGTTGTAGGTATTGGTACGGACCGATTCATCACCACGTTCTATCCGAACTTCGCGGAACCCGTAGAAAGCCCTTTCGTTTCGGTCGTAGTATCCCCCCTGGTAAGTAAACCTGTCGGTATAGCTGTGCTCTCCCTCCCGTTCAGGGTCCTCTTCGAAGCCGTCATTGCGGGTAACGGAAGATAGAACATACCTGCTCTGGGGCATTGCTACTGTGTTGCGTGTTCTTTCATAATCAATCTCGTAGGAGCCTCCCATTGGAAGACTAATACTTTTTAACAACCCGGTTTTTCCGATTCCGTTAAGTTTTACCCTCACAAATTCCTCACCGGGTATTTTTAAAACATGATCAGGGAGTCCGTCTCCATTTATATCCTGCATCTGTAAGGTCGCGGAGGTGGTGGCATAAGAACCGTTTACTCCCGGGATGATTTTTAATATCAGGAACCATAAAGGAATAGTGAAAGTAATATTGGCTCCCAGGTTGAATCCTACACCGGTGGAATAGTGTATTGTATCCTGAATACTGAATGGGTCAATTATAGCCTCAAAAGCGTTCTCACCATTGAATTGAGAGAAAACAGGAAGGCTTCCCCCTTTTAGATTGAGCTCATCCAGCATGTCATCTATTATTTTTAAAGCCTCGTTTATTCCTTCAGCGAGTATTCCATGAAAATCCTTATCCCATGATGGTCTGAACAGTTTTACCGTGTTTTCGGAAAATGTATCTCCAAGGTTGAACTTTACCAGGAAGTAATCATCATCATCCCTTTTTACAACCTGGTCCGGCAGGCCGTCACCATTCATATCTATCAATGAGAAGTTGGTTTTGTTGACGGTCGCGTTAAACCCTCCGGAAACACTAACGGGACTTATACATCCGGATACGGAGGCTCCGAAACTTCCATTATTCGTGCCGGACAAACCCTGGGTGTCTCCATCTATCAAGGTAAAGGACTCTTGGTGAATTGCTACATTCATCCCGTTTCCCCAGGTCACGGAATTCGCGAATGTCGTTGTTCCTGTATTCAACAGAACGGCAAAAGCTGTACCGGCTTTCCCGCGGCTTACATGGTCCGGCAGACCATCGCCGTTCAGGTCCCTGAAACCTATGGATTGAAACGATTCCCCCAATGTACCATTAACACCTATACTACCAAAACCACTTGGCGGTTTAACCAGTCCAATTTGTACCCCTTCAACCTTTCCTCCGGGACTGAATCTGTTTTCCATTGAACCATTTGATGAACCAACGGAGGCTCCAAGTCCTATGGCATTATTACCGCTCGTGGTAATGTATTGATAAGGGGATGAGTACGGGATTTTATTGCCAAAGCCGCTCCCCGTTCCCGGCAGTACAGAAAAGATGTTGCTGCCCTTTTCATCAAACTGAACAAGATCGGGGTAACGGTCTCCATTTATATCAAAAAGATCGGTATAGCAAAGAGAGCTCCCCTCATTACTGCTGCCACTTAATGCTATACCTAATGAAACACCTCCATTGATATCAGTGGACTCACTTAGACTCTCTTGAATCACTCCTATTTTCCCGCTTTCAAATATGGTCCCGCCCCTCGGGACCAGAAAGTATGAATCGCCCCCTTTCCGGCTGGGGTGAAACAGCTCCTCATTGATATAGGCAGCGAATGTGTATTCTACCTGGGTGCTGTTGCCACTATCATCCAG
>JAGLYY010000585.1 GCA_023131935.1 Spirochaetales bacterium
GTTGACGCCGGGGCCGATTATATCTGTACCCAGCTTTTTTATGACAACCGGGATTTTTACGATTTCTGTGAAAGATGCGAGGTAATAGGAATCAATATCCCTATAATAGCAGGAATCATGCCGGTGACATCATTCTCCAATATGAAGCGGATGTCTGAACTCGCCCTTGGCGCCCGCTTCCCCGGTAAGCTATTAAAAGCGCTCGCCCGTACTACCACAATAGATCAGGTACAGCATGTGGGGATTCACTGGGCAACAGAGCAGGTGATGGATCTCATCGATAACGGTGTTAAGGGGATTCACTTCTATACCCTCAATAGCTCCAATGCTGCTTTAAAAATTTATGAAAACCTTGGTGTATCAGACAGTGATGCCTTTGAATAGGCTCCTTGACAACCCCATTATCCTGCCCTAGGGTAAAACGCATGGAAAGAGAAAAATACATTGGGGCTATCGATCAGGGAACAACCAGTACCCGCTTCATCATTTTCAACCATAACGGAGAACCGGTTGCCTCTCACCAGCTGGAGCACCGGCAGATCTTCCCCGCTCCAGGCTGGGTAGAACATGATCCGGAAGAGATCTGGGAAAACACCTGTGCTGTTATCCGGGAAACAATGAAAAAAGCGGGAGTTTCCGCTTCAGATCTCGCGGCAATCGGTATTACCAACCAGCGGGAAACAACTGTAGTGTGGGACAGGCAGACCGGAAATCCCCTCTATAATGCCCTGGTCTGGCAGGATACCCGTACCGCGCCGATGATTGAAGCCTTGAAAAAGTCCGGGGGAATCGACAGGTTCCGGGAAAAAACAGGGCTTCCCCTCGCGACATATTTTTCCGGGTCAAAGCTTTCCTGGCTTTTGGAAGAGGTAGAGGGGTTGAGAGCGGCCGCTGAGAGGGGAGACGCTCTCTTCGGTACCATTGATACCTGGCTGCTGTGGAAACTTTCAGGGGGAAAGATCCACAGCACCGATGTTACAAACGCAAGCAGGACCCTTTTAATGAACCTGGAGACACTTGATTGGGACCGGGAACTCCTTGAAGCTTTTTCTGTTCCTGATGCCATGCTCCCTGAGATCAAACCCTCGGTCCCAAAGATACCTTATGGTTTGACCGACCCTGACGGGCCTTTCGGGAGGGAGGTACCTCTCGCGGGAATTCTTGGAGATCAACAGGCGGCTATGTTCGGACAGGTTTGCTTTGGTCCCGGGACCTCAAAAAACACCTATGGCACCGGTTGTTTCCTGCTGATAAATACCGGCGAAGAGATAATCCACTCGAAATATGGACTTATTACAACCGCTCTCTACCAGATAGGAGATAAGAGGGCTGTCTACGCCCTTGAAGGTTCAATCGCTGTCGCCGGTGCCCTTGTGCAGTGGCTGCGGGACAATATAGGCTTGATAAATTCTTCATCCGAGATCGAAATGATGGCCTCTGAAGTTGAGGATTCCGGAGGGGTCTACATTGTCCCTGCTTTTTCAGGGCTTTTTGCTCCCTATTGGCGGACCGATGCCCGGGGGGTAATTACCGGACTTACCGCCTATGCGACGGGGGCTCACCTTGCCCGGGCGGTCCTGGAAGCGACAGCTTTTCAGACCGAGGAAATTTTCAGCGCCATGGAAAAAGATTCCGGCCTCTCCATTGCCGGTCTGAAGGTGGATGGAGGAATGGTGGTGAATGAACTGCTCATGCAGTTCCAGGCCGATATCCTGGGTATCCCTGTTATCCGTCCGGTTGTTACGGAAACAACTTCCCTCGGAGCTGCCTACGCCGCGGGCCTTTCCATCGGTTTCTGGGAGGATATGGAAGAGCTCTCTCTCCACTGGGAAGAGGACACCCGATGGGTGCCTCAAATGGGAAAAAGAACGCGGAAAGAGAAGCTCACCTACTGGAAAAAAGCGGTTGAGAGGACCCTGGGGTGGATAGAGTTGAATGGATAGAGCAATTCTCATTTTGACAT
>JAGLYY010000586.1 GCA_023131935.1 Spirochaetales bacterium
TCCCTATTAGACCCTTCTTTAGAAAAAAGGGTTCTTTTATCCCATGTTTTTCTTCTACCATTTTTTCACCTCTTTTTCCTTTATTTTTCTTTCTTAGCACAGGTTCTTTCTTTGGAAAAGAAAGAAAGTGTTTTTTCACCTCCTCCCATGCTTCTTATACACATACCACAATCCCACGACCACCACAAGGATGATTAGCACACCGTATATGGCAATATTAGACGACTCCTTGACCGTAATCCTGAATTCCTCCTCTTGCTCCAACTGGTCACACTCTATCTTCAGGACCAGTTTATAATCGCTTGCGACAATGTCCCCTGGCGGTGTAACGTCCAAAGTAAATGTGCCCTTATCACCGGGTTTAAGGCTCGATATCGAGCATGGCTCGACAATTACATCCCATCCTCCCGGCGCACTCGCCTCCGCAACGATATTGCTGAACGACCCCCCACGTCCTTCATTAGCAACCAGAACATCAAATGACACTGTATCTCCTTTCTTCACTTCATATCTGTATCGCTCGGGATATACGCCCATATCGTAGCTGCCTCGCACCTTTAACACCAAATCCAACTCATGAGACCATGCGGAGGATAGAATAACACTCGAGAAATTATAGTTTCCGATTTCAACATCGTAAGGCGTGATTATTTCCAGATAAAGTGTTTTTTCTGACCCTGAACCTATAAAAATACCTGCAATCTCTTCTGTACTCTCTGCAGTTTCTTTATATCTTGCATACCAACCTTCTGGAAGATCTTGAAAAGTCAACCGGTACGTGTCGTCTCTGCTTCCAATATTTTTGATTTTTATCTCATAATTTGGATGCTCCCCCGCCATTACTCCCTTTAATGGTGTTTTCACGGATACAAGTGCAAAATATATCTCTTTTTCAATAGAGAGTGAACCGATATCAGTCGTTCTTTTTACTCTTATTTTTATATCGTTTACTTCTTTCCCTTTATATCCGTCCTTCGTGATTTTTATTTTGTACGTGCCCTTTGGCAGTTCCATGCTTAGTTTCCCTTCTGAAGTCGTCATAGCCTGGTCCACCAATTTATCACCTTTGTATGCGCTCACGAGTGCATTTTCTATTGTATTGCCCTCTTTATCCATGATCGTTAGTTCGAGCGTTCCTTTCTCACCTCTGTGCGTCTCGGCGATATAAATATAGAACCTAATACTTCTACCTCCCACTCGAGCATTTATGACATATTCTCCTACTTTAGTGTCACCTGTAGTCTCAACATCGAGTTTTAGCGACTTGCTTCCGCCTTTTGCGAGTAATACCTTATACACCTCTTTCTCACCGTCTTTAAACTTGATGTCCCAGTCTGGAACGTCAGGTGCATTATACCTCAAAGTGAACATTTTCGTAGCGTCATAGTTGTTTTTGATAGTAAATGAGAAAGAAGCGGTATCCCCAGCCTCGACCACCTGACCTGGACTATCGCACTTTAGTTCGACTTTTTCCTCTTCTCCCGACACAGACACGAATGCAACTTGAATCAAGATCAAAAAAAGCACGAGTGATACTATCGTTTTCATCGCACATCCTCCCTCATGAATTTTACGTAAGCGATAGCGAAGAAGACGGTGGGAAAGATGAGCAGCGCCAGGATGTTTGCCCATATCTTTCCAAGTCCTTCTTTAAGACTAAGACTCGTTGTCCCACTGCTGCTTGCGTAAGGCAGCACTTCGGATATGATTTTATTATAACTATTCACAGGGGTGACTAAATTGATTACGTCATCTACTGCGTGCCGCTTCTCCCAGTATGCACTCCTTGCTTGCTCGTAGTCTCTACGTTCCTCAGCTCCGAGTTGAACGGATTCACTTGCTAAATGGCCACTATTAAATCCGGGTGGCTCTCCTATTACCCTATCTGTAACCATCCCGCCGAATACGGGCATAAATATCGAGAGGATAAGGAAAATGAGGAAAGCATACAGGAAAGATTTCCCGCTGTTCTCAGAAACCGTTGACGTCATCAACGCAATAGAGAAGAAAGAAAGCAGGAACAAGACCGCTATAGCTCCGAACAATAATATTCTTCCCAGTTCATCCGCGGTTGGTACGATACTAAATATAAGCAGCATCGCAAACGATATGAGCAGTGCAATGAAGATCGCAAGTGCAAGTGCTGCAATTCCGCCAAGTGCCTTCCCGTTGATTATTCCATCTCGAAATATCGGGTGTGCTAAAAGCGATTTAAGCGACCCACTCTCCCTTTCGCGAGTTATCAGATCGAATCCCAGTGAAAGTGCGAGTATCGCACCGAGTAGGGGGAGTTGAAAGCTCATCGCTCTAAATACTGGCAGTATAGATGGCTTTTCGGGCATAAACCTTGCCGATGGCATGCCTGACTCCTTAACATGCGTTAACCGCTCGTTGTAGTTCTCCAACCGATCATTATACTTCTCGATACCCTCACTCATTGCCATCATAGAGATGATAAGAAATAAGCCAAGGATGATGAGGAATTTCTTACTCGTGATGTGATCAAAGAATTCCTCTCTTGCAACATTAAGCAGTCCATTCATCTTTTACACTCACCCCTTCCAAATAAATGTCCTCAAGTGACGGAGTCTCAACCCGCATCCCCCTTATCCTGATGCCACTTTTAAATAGATAATCAG
>JAGLYY010000587.1 GCA_023131935.1 Spirochaetales bacterium
GTCCAGGAGGTAAGTCCCGAAAGAGGGATGGCCCCGGTGACCCCTTTCGCTCCATCGGTGTAGGACACATTCGCGGTCCCGGTGCTTCCGGTTGATGCCTTCAGGTAAAAAGTCAGGTAGCGATACTGTGCCTGTGGGATTGGAGGGGTATACGCGGTAATTGTTCCATTTGGACCGGTAAGGGTTACTTTCAGGACATCCTGGCTGATTTCTCCCGGATGAAATGTCGTTTCAACCTCCGGATGAAGGAGGAGAAGGGAGTTGTCTCCTGTATCTGTCTCTTTCCCTATGCTGAGGGGCGAAGCTGGATCTGAGGAGATAAAAGAGGACCCGTGGAACCGGATACTTGAAATGAGGAGTTTCCCGGTAGTAGAAGCAACATTCGACTCAATCACAAAACGTAATGCCTGAGAGGATTTAAGGAGGGCCTGCATGCTGCTGGTAAGTGGGATCCGTACTGGGTATGACTTTACCGCCGCATTGGAGAGCCATATATATGTATCGATAATAGAGGGAAAATTGACCGTCGAAAAGATGAGTCCGTCATGTTCTTTGTCCAGGGCCCCGTTTCCGTTGAAATCCTCGGTATCTATTCTCCCGTTTCCCCCGCCGGTCGGACTGCCTCCCAAAGGAAAGGAGAGACCTGCTTCAGGGTTGTAAGTAAAGCCGGAACTGTAAACCGAGGTTTCCGCGTCGAGGACCCCGTCTCCGTCAAGGTCCTCCCCAAGGGACCCAGCCTCAAAATAAAGATCGATGTCTGTGGGATCGTTTTCATCGAGAAGCCGGATGGAAAATTCGATCTCTTCATAACTTGAAAGATCAGGAGGGACCGATTGATCACACAGGGGAATTTGTCCTGCCACCCATTCGTTTGCTCCATTAAGCTCATAGTCTAAAACCATCACAGTCCCGGAAAATCCTTCACTAGAAGCTTTCGCCGCGTATGGACCGGTCCTGCCGCCGTTTTCATACAGGTAGCTCTGATCACCAGGGAGGAGCCAGGCAATATCCTGAAGGGCCCCTCCGGCGCTGTAGGCATGGTAATCTTTGTAATAGAGGGTCCCCCGATCGGCGGGAGTCAAGGGTAGCGGCCCACTGAGACTTCCGGGGGAAATATTGTAATCACCGATAGAAACCCGGTAATCATCCTCCTCCATCCCGAAAAGCCTGAGAATCCCGGTGGTGTCGGGGGTGGAAAGAGAGAATCCGGCGGAAAGGGAAGCTGACAGGTTATCTTTCTGATAATCCAGAGAGCCTGTAAACATGATTGAACCGGGGTTTGCGCCAAATTCCTCGGTGTAGGCGGAGGGGTTCAAACTCCAGCGGCTTCCCATGCCTATCTCCCCGGTAAGGGCAGGGGAGAAGGTGAATTTCCCACCAAAGAGTCCAATGAGGTCTCCTCCCTGAGTAGCGCCCCCCTCGATCCGGTAGAAAATATCAATCCTGTCTTCCGGGGCAATGATCCTGTTGATGGTTATTTCCCCGGTACTGTAATTTACCGAGAAAGCGGAATCTGGTATGTCATTAATCAGAATTTGTACCGATCCTTCGATGACCCCCGCTCCCAGACGATACTCTGATGGTTCTTCCAGCAGGTAAAGGAGTATTTTCCCCTCATCATCTGACGCGAGGGGTCCGTAAGCTCCCTGTACACCATATCCCTGAAGGGGATACCTGTTTTCAGGAGACCGCGGATCGTCGTTGA
>JAGLYY010000588.1 GCA_023131935.1 Spirochaetales bacterium
TCAGTAATTCTATCTATCTACCTCTTATTGGGACCTTATTAGGTCTTGCGGAAAGCGGGGCCTTTCGCGCAATGCAGAACCTCTTTAGACCTTTACAGCAAATTATGATAGCATTAGGATTACTTTTCCTTCCCTGGATTTCAAGGCAGCTGCTGGCAAAGGGGCGCAATTACTTTAAAAAATCCTTATTCAGAATTTTCATTATAAACGTATTACTATCAGGAGGCTATTTCCTGTTTATTGTTTTTTTTGGGCAGTGGATGGTTAATTTCTTTTACGATCAAAATTATTACAATAATTTCCTCTGGCTGCTCCCATACTTAGGAATCACTGCCTTTGTAAATTCCATAAGACAGGGATTAATTATTGGCATTAAGGTATTGGGACATCCTGATGCGCTTTTTTGGTCTCTAACCGCGGGAGCCATTTTTACTTTATCTATTGGCCTCTTTTTTATTTGGAAATTTAAACTTTTTGGAGTTGTCGTAAGTTTAATATCTACTGCCATATTAATAACAGTAGTAATGTTATATTTCCTGCTGCGTTTTTTAAAGCAGTACAAAAACAGTTAGACAAAGTAATCGAATTAGTAAATAATAAACCTTGGGAGATCTCAGGATACTGAACTCCATACGAGGAGTCCCTTAATTTGTCCGTCGCGTTTCAAACTCGTATACGTGACTATAATTGTGGTGTAACTGAGTTTCTTTTAGGAGAGTCAAAATGATAGGCAGCAAAGAAGAAATGATTATCGAGTACTGCAAAGGCAGGGACATTCTTGATATTGGATGTGTACAGCTTTACAGTGAGTTTTCGCCGGAAAATTTAAAAAAAACTTTACATTACAAGATCCACCAGGCGGCAAAGCGTTCGATTGGAATAGATTTAGAAGAAAATGGAGCTATAGGACTCAATGAAATAGGTTGTAAATGTTATACTTCATACGCGGAAGATGTCCATAAACTGGATATTGGAAAATTCGATATTATTTTTTTAGGTGATATTATAGAACATATTCCGGATCCCTCTACTTTCCTACAAAACTTAAGAGATAAGCTGAAACCTGATGGTTTGATTATTTGTACTACTCCTAATGCGTTATCATACTCAAATGTATTATTTATAATTTTCAACAAGCAGCTTTCAAGAAACAAGCATTTGGCTTGGTATTGTAAAATAACATTGCAAAATTTATTCAGGCTATCCGGTTATTCTCTTGTCAAAATGCATTTCTGTAATTTTTGTAAAACCGCTGATAATCCTATAAGAAGAATAATGGATTTTATAGCTTCAAAAGTAAGAGAGGAACTTTCACCCCACCTGTTTGGTGTTTTTAGGGTGTCTGAATCTTATGACCAGAGAGAGATTCAAAAAAAACGTATTTTTCACGAGTGATCTCATTCACTCTGAATAACATGATGAAGTCCTGAAAATAAAGTGGAGCATATTTCAGTTGAGCCGTCGGATATCGGCCTTTCATGCCGGTACGCTAACTATTAATGTGTTTTATTTTTCAGAAGCTGTTCAATTATTGTCCGGAAGGTGACTGCTGCATTAGTTGGAGTATATGGCAACATGATTTCTCTAGATTTTTGTCCAAATGCCTTTAATAATACAGGTGAATCAATCAGCTTCAAAATAAGTTCTGATAATGTATTCAAATCTTTTGGATCAAAAATATATCCGTTTTGCCCGTTTTGTATCAACTCGGATGCACACACATATTTGGAACATAGAACCGGCATACCATATTGTAAAGCTTCAGATATTACAACTCCCCAAGTATCTTCCAGTGATGGGAAAATAAAAACATCACTGAATTGATACAAAAACCCTATGGCATCATATTGTATATTCCCCAGAAAATGTACATTTTTCAGATTCAAATTTTTAGCTTCGCTTATAAGATCATTTTTTAGATAACCATCTCCCGCTATCAATAAAGATGGACAATCAGGTT
>JAGLYY010000589.1 GCA_023131935.1 Spirochaetales bacterium
ATCAGAAAGCTCACCGTAGCAATGCATCTGATCTTTCAGAGAATTTTTAAACTCATCTCTTATCAGAGTAAGTATTTTTACTCCCCTGCATTCCTTGAGGATAACTCCCTTTCTTCTGCTTTCTTCCTGTGTATGAACATATAACTTCCTGTTGAAAATTGTATTTGTCGATTGAACGATGAAATCAAACTGAGTAGAGAGATAAAAATTGTTATCATCTCCCACAATAGTGTTGCCAACAGGATCAATCACGCCGGCCGGAGTAAATATCTTAATAAATTCGGTCCTGTTCTTCGGTTCCATCAGCTTTGCTATAACCCCAAGATTATGGGTATAGAGGTGGTAGTGTATCCCGTCTTCTTTTGCCCTCAGACCGATGATATTGGCAAGATGGTAGATGTTGGTCCCTGAACCAAGCAGTATCTTAAGGGATTTGTTTTTGCGCCATTCGTCGACACTGTTTTTTATCTGGTCGTATATTCCATTGGCTATTTTTAGCTTATGCGTTAGGTAAAGGTGCTGGAACTGGGTGTATGTTGTCATGTCCTTGTACACAGCCAGGTTAAAACTTTCAGAACCATCAGAAGACTCCCCCTTCCGGAAAAGGCGAACACCTAACTCATCTTCATAACGTTTTATTTGGGTGTAAATCCAGACATCACTTGTATATTTTACATCACAGCGATCTTCAATATAATTCTTCACCTGTGATATAGGGATATTGATATCAAAAATCGTTTTTTCTTCGGAAGAATCATATTCTTCTGAAAAGAGAGCGAAGATATTTGAGACAAGATCACCTCTTCTTAACCGGTGTTTTCCTGAATGAGAATCCATCTTATTATCCGTTGTTCCCTGATACTTAGGTCACATATTAGCATAACAGGTACTTTTTAGCAAGTTAAGCTAAATACGTAAAATATGCATCACATCTCATTTCTTTGACAGAATAAAAAAACCGGGGGTAGAATCATCTGAAGACAAGAGAGATGATATGAATAGTTCTTTTCCTTTGATTACAGCCCACAGCGGATTCGATAATACACAGGCGAATACAATTGAATCGGTGCTTATTGGCATCGAAGCTGGTGCCGATTTTATTGAGGTTGATGTCAGGGCAACAAAAGACGACATCGCGGTTTTGTTCCATGATGAGACCATAACTACCAGATCTCATGGTCCTCTCAAAATTAATAATCTTACATTTCCTGAGCTTATTGAACTGGAGAAAAATAATGAAATTTTACACAGGCAGAGAATAAAAATAACCAGGATAGAAGAAGTAATCGAAGCGGCAAAAAACCGGGGGGGATTTCTCAATCTCGATTTAAAGGATGATTCCTGTGCAGCTCCGATGGTAAAGGCGGTGAAGGCTGTCAATATGGTAGATTCAGTAATCATTTCCGGATGTGAGGTTGTCAGAGCCTCATTCGTAAAGAAAACCTACCCTGAATTCCAGGTCCTGCTCAACGCAAACGAAAATCTCTTCAAGTCAGACACAATCAATTATTCAGAAGCTATACGGGAAATCTGCCGCAATGCCGTCTCTGCCTCATGCTGCGGTATTAACATCCATCACAAGTATCTGTCTGACGAAATCATTGATCTGGCTTATTCACGATATCTTCCTGTCTCGGTGTGGACTCTGAATGCTGAGGATAGTCTGGAAGATTATTTAAAGATGGGCCTGTATTCCATTACCACCCTGGCGGTGCACGCGCTTGTGGAAAAGCGGAAAAGAACTATAAAAGAAAACTCCGGGAAAATACGGAGTTAAAACCGGCATTACACGGCGTTATGCCGAGAAATATAAAGGAGGCTTCTATGAAGCGAAAATGGGTTATTTGTTTGTTATTTCTTCTTTTTGTCCCTTTCCTAGCCATTGCAGGCGGTGGGCAGGAGGCGGAACAAGAAGGCCCCAGGGAAGTAACAGTTGTCGTAAGGGCAAAAGGAAATCCTGTCGAACACTGGAAAGTTGATGCCTTTGATGAAGCGGTAATAGTTTTGAATC
>JAGLYY010000059.1 GCA_023131935.1 Spirochaetales bacterium
CCTTGCCGGCTGCGGCGTGGTTTCAAAAGTGATCTGGGCCCTGCGATTTGCCAGTACACCTGTATATAACCAGGAGTTCTGTTTACTGAATCTCAGGCCCGGTAATGAAACGATAATCCTCGAAGCCGTCAAACTGAGAAACCTTGTTGAGATTGACCGTTTAACGGAACACCTCGTTGCGGGTATGGTAAACCTTGAGGAAACGAGGATTCCCGCCTTTTTTGAGGGGCAGGAAATTTTTGTTTATGATGCCCCCCTCCAGAAGAAATATTTTTCCAGGGTGTTCGGGTCCTCCGCTGAATTGGAGGCTTTTGATTTTGCTCCGGAGTTGGGAAAATATTACAGCAATATTGCCGGCAAGAGTTTGCTCAGGCTCAGGGACCAGAGCAGAATGATTCGCTACCAGGAAAAACTTCCCGGGGAAATCGACGTATTAAAAAACGCTTTCTTTTCCCTGATACATAAACAACACCCCAGCCTTGCCGAGGGATTTACCGGAAGCCTCGATCTCGTTGCCCTTGGCACCCTCGCGGACCTTATGCCCCTGGAAGATGAAAACCGTATCCTGGTGAAGCAGGGGATGGCAGTACTGAACAAAACGCCAAGAAAGGGCCTGCGGGAATTATTAATCAAGCAAAACCTCCTGGGAAAACATCTTTCGACCACCGATATAGGGTGGCAGATAACCCCGGTATTAAACGCTGCCGGCAGACTAGGAGTGCCGCAACAGGCGGTCAAACTTCTGTTAAGCGAAAACCCTGAGGAACTGGAGGCGCTCGGGGAGGAAGTGTTAAACTTAAATCGGGAGAGAAAGCGCCTTGGGGACAATATCTGGAAAACTCTCCTGAACCGGGCGGAAGAAAGTTTCAAGGAATTCGATGAACGTTTTGTCCTTTTGGGTGATTCTTCGATTAACCGTGGAATTACCGGAATTCTTGCCGCCCGGCTTTCCCGCTACTTCAAGGTCCCCGCAATGGCCGTTGCTTTCCTCGATGATGTGAATGTAGGCTCGGTGCGCAGTTTCGGAGGGGTAAAGGTGAAAGGGATGCTTGAAAAGCTCTCGGACCTGTTTCTGGATTTTGGCGGCCATGATTTCGCGGCGGGGTTTTCCATGCCCCCCGGTTCCTACGAGCAGTTTCTTCGCCGCTTGCCTGACGCTGTGAAAAGATTACCGGTCGAGGAACCCCCGGAAGAGGAACTGATAATCGATGCCGAGTTGCCCCTCACTTACCTGAAACCGGCGCTGAATGATGTTGTTGAACTCTTTGAACCCTACGGTGAGTCCAATCCTCCGCTTCAATTCCTCGTTAAAGGGATAAAAATTGAGAGTATGGATGTGATGGGTAAAACCGAACAGAAGCACCTGAAACTGCTCCTCGATTCCGGTACCCATAAATGGCCGGCGGTCTACTGGAGTGCCGCAGAAAGGGCCGAGAAAGACTTCCGGGTTGGTGATAAAGTTGATATCGTTTTCCGGTTGGGAAGAAATTATTTCCAGCATAAGGAGATACTTCAGCTTACTATCCTGGATATGAAGCGGTGAAGAGGCTCCGTTTCATATTCATACTCATCTCTCTTTTCTGGATCGCAAGTTATCCTCTGATCGCGCAGCCCTATCTCTCTCCGGGGAATGAGGTAGAGCAGGGGGGCTATCTCCAGGTTTTCTTTCATAACGGGGGAGGACCTCTCGAAGCGGAACTCCTCCAGGAGGGAAGGTCACAGCTCAGTGCTCAGGGCGGGGCCCTCCGGTTAGGACGGGGAAATACCATGGGAATCCTGCTCATGGGAATCCCAAGCACCCTTCCCCCGGGGGAGTACATCCTTAACGTGAGAGAGGAGGGGGGAGAGGAGTGGAACCTCCCGGTGAGGGTACTGGGCCGGGATTTTATCTTTGAGGAGATCGTCTTAAATCGAAAGATGAGTGATCTCAGGACCTCACAGGAAAAGAGGAAAGCGGAAGAATCGAGGATCCTCGGACAACTCCTCTACGAGTACCATCCTGAAGCAATCTGGGAAACAGGAAAATTTATGGTGCCTGTCCCGGAGCCGAGGATAACATCCCGTTTTGGAGACAGGAGGACCTTTATCTACTCTGACGATAAAACAGCCGGATCGATCCATCTCGGAATTGATTATGGTGCCCCTGCCGGTACAGCGGTAGCTGCCTGTGGAGCAGGACGGGTGGTGATGAGCTGTGAAAGAATACTGACGGGACATACCGTTGTGATAGAACATTTTCCAGGGGTTTATTCGTTGTATTATCACCTGGAAACCCGGTTTGTGGAGGAGGGGCAGCTCCTTGAAAAAGGGGAGCAGATAGGCACCATTGGAATGACAGGTCTCGCAACCGGGGCCCATCTTCACTGGGAGATACGGATATCCGGCATACCGGTAGAACCGGAAATCTTCCTTGGGACCCCCCTCATTGACAAAGCCCGGTATTTCAGTAAACTGATCCTTGAAAACTTTCACGAAAGGTGGTGATTTCTTATCGCACAGGTTAAGATCGAAGACGGTGAACCCCTGGAAAAGGCTCTCAAGCGTTTTAAACGCATGGTAGAGAAAGAGGGTATCATCAGAGAATGGAAGAAGCGGGAGTATTTCGAGAAACCCTCTACCATCCGAAACCGTAAGCGAAAAGCCCTGCAGCGGAAGCGTCAGAAGAAGCTCCGCAAGATTCAGGCTATGAAAAACTATTAGGTAATTGTTTTTTGTGAAACCGAGAGGTCCCCAGGGGGCCTCTTTTTTTGTGCACGCGTGCCGCGTGCCGTTGTATAAATATTCAGTGGTATTAAAGATGAAGAGAAGACGGTAACATCCATGTGCCGAGCTGTCTTGTTCTCTCAATTCCTATACACATCTTTTCTATGTTGAATTCGGAGAACCAAGACGGAATCATTAATTATTGAGTAAATAACACGATAATTTCCAACTCTGTATTTTCGCAATCCGGCAAACTGGCCTTGCAATTCTGGTAATTGATCAGCTATTAAAGAAAGCTCTGAAGTTATTTTTCTTAGAATCCGATCAGCTTCAGGGCGATCTATTTTTTTCATGTCTTTTGCAACTGACTTTTTGAATGTAATATTATAAGCCAATCTCTTTTCTCATTTCTTCCATTGATATTACAGAATCAGAAGTATTTCGGAGTCGATCAAGACTTACTTGTAAGTCTGCCTGATCATGCAAATAAACCTCAAGAGCTTTTTGTACAAGAAATGATTTAGACCTTTCCGTAGCTAATGCAATATCGCTGAGTTCTTTTGCCAATATATCTGGTAATCTTATTGAAAGTGCAATGCTCATATTTCACTACCCCCATTGTATTCTCTTGTAATACAATGTAATTTATATTTGCTCACAAGTCAATAGTGGATCATTATTTAATGAAGAATTAATATCCTCTTTTCCATATGCGAACAGCTTCGAAAGGCTTGCCGTCGTAAAAATCATAAGCGGTACTATAGATGGAGAGAAGAGGGAAAACAACGGGGGTTGTTAGTCCATTTTCAACTGAGGTAGGGATATGTTGATTGTTTTCGGTATTGGTGTTATACTTGTAATACAAGAGGTGTGCTATGTTGGCCGTTCGACTTGATCCAAAAATTGAAGAAGAGCTTTCCCGTCTGGCGCGTGAGACAGGGCGAAGCAAGAGCTATTACGTGAAGCAAGCAATAGAAAACTTTCTGGAGGAACGGAAAGATTATCTTCTGGCTCTTGCTGTTCTTGAGCGAGAAGAGCCACGTAGGTCTTTGGCGGAAGTGAGAAAAGAGCTTGGCTTGGAACGTTAAGCTGACCGCTACTGTAGTAAAGCAGCTTAAGAAGCTGGACCGGAAATGGCAGTCCGTAATTCTCGATTACCTGGAAGATGAAATAGCAGCGCTTTATGATCCTCGAAGTCGGGGTAAAGCGCTATCAGGTGACAAGAAAGGTCTATGGCGCTATCGTGTTGGTGATTACCGCCTTCTTTGTCAGATATTAGACAGCGATTTGGTCATTGTCGCTGTAACGATAGGGCACCGGAAAAATGAATATATGGATTGATCGTATTCTGCACCTAAAAGAAAGGTATCGATAGTATTGAGGATAATCTCTCTGTTTTAATGAGATAGTAATTTTTCCAGAAAAGAGAAAATAACATTCCTCATCTGATAATCTGCCGCGTGCCATTGTAAAAATAATCAGTGATATTTATAGATGAAGAGAAGATGAGTACAACAGGATGGATAAAGACTACCTGAGCAGTGAATTTCATAATGGAAAACCGGAAGTTCTGCTGAGCCCATAGATGAAATGGGGAGATGCTTCAAACTGTTTTCATTGATACCTCGGACATTTCGCCAAAAGAAGGAATGCGGCCGGAACAGCTTCGTGGGTTCAACCTTTAGGAAATTTCTTCCGGGGGCTGTTTAAGGATAAACCCGGAGTGTTAGGGAGTATGGCTGTTTTCCGGATTGTGTTTGTGGAGATTATTAGTTTGTATCATCTTTTAATTGTTGTAAAATCTTATTGAGTAGAGAGGGTTTGATGTGAAGAGATGATTTCAGAGGAATCGAGCGGATAATATCAATAACTTCTGTTATTGTTTTCTGTTTTCTACGCACAGCACGAATAATGATACCAATAGTTCCATGAACTTTTAATTTCAAGGTGATTGCGGCAAGTCTTGCGGTAGAATCATCAGTAATTAAAATAGAATCCGGTGTGGTAAGTATATAAGCAAGGGCCTCTTGCTCTCCTTCATGGAGGGAAAGAGAAGCAATAAGCGTTTCAAGTTCTATATGCTGGATTTGATTGATGGTTATCTGTTCAAAGCTAAACTGACTATTCTGCAGTACTTGTGGCCTATGAAATTTTATCTCTTGCAAAACTGCATCAGAGATGAAAATTTTACTGAAATCAGAAAGCAGGTCAAGACAATCTAATTCATCTAAATGGATGAGGGGTCCAGCGTCGCAAACGATAGAAAATGGACTTTTATTCATTCCCACGAAAGCCCCACTCAACGTCTTCTTGAATGAATTGTTCCATAATCTCTGGTTTGTGAGAATCAAGGAAACGTCTGAGGGCGTCAGAAAGAATTTCATCCATATTTGAGAACCATCCTTCATTAACAAGCAGCTGCATTTGTTTGCTCAATTGCTTGGGAATACGGGCTTGAAATTCTGTATTCATACAATTCCTCCTGGTTACAGGGTAAATAAAACGAAAGAAAAAGGCAATTGCTTTCTATTCGCGGAAATCCATTTCGGATGCTCTGTGGATTAAGCACTGGCAAGCCTGTGCCATTGTAAAAATAATCAGCGGTATTAAAGATGAAGAGAAGAGGGTAAAACTACGGATAAATGTGACTGGACAGGGGGTAACGCGGGTATGGGCGGATGGGAAAAAAAACGGAAGAGAAAAAAAACCGCCAATTCCATATAGGTTCTCGATGGTCGCTCAAGGACGAAAAAAAAGAAGAAAACCCTTTAGCAAATATGAAACCATTACGATTGCAAGAAAAGCTATCAGGAGTGAACATCGTGTCCCCTCGGCGTGACCCCACTCCAGTCTAACCACAATAATAATCCCACTGGAGCGAGCCGAAGGCTCACCCCAGTCTAACCACAATAATAATCCCACTGGAGCGAGCCGAAGGCTCACATCAGTCTTACCCAAACATTAATCCCTCTGAAGCGAGGCGAAGCCTCATTTGCGCGGATGAAGAAGAAAACGGAACTATATATATGGGAGGATAGGAGTGAAGTATGGTTAGTTTTGCTAAATTACAGGAAAGAATGGGGCTTTAAAAATTTTCGGTTGACAAGAGACAAGAACTCTATATACTAATTTACAAGAAAATATTCTACAAATTAAGAAGAGAAGTAAAATTTTTTATCACCCGCTGTTCTTCTGTCTGTATACTTTTC
>JAGLYY010000590.1 GCA_023131935.1 Spirochaetales bacterium
ATTATGGACGTCCCGCAAGTCATTCTTTACTGCATTATCGAAATTTTCCGAAGCTAGCAAATCTGCCTTTTTTTTAGTTGGCTCTCGCTAACAGGTTTTACTACCATATTACCCTCTCCTTTAGCATTATAAATAGGAACTGTTTAGAATCATTGAATGCTTTATCCTTTGTATGGGTTGCCAACATGGCTAAGGCTTACAATGAGAGGCTTTTTTAAAGCGTAGCTTTTAAAAAAAATCCTTCTCAATTGTTTTGTTAGGTACTTTGAATAACAGTACCATCTGATTTTATAAACTCTGCGTGATGAACCAAAAAAATTTCACCGAGCTCAACAAAAGAATTATAAACGACCCCGGCCAATCTCCAAGAAACTATTCCACTTGAAGACAAGTCCAACGCCAGAGCGGGTGCCCCACTTATACCACCCAGATCATATCCTTCTTCTGGTAACCCCAATTGAAATGAATCTACCCAATATTCTCTTTCTAAAACGCAACCGAAATGCCTATTACTTATCGAAGATACAGGTGTATTGAAACAATACAATCCAAAAGAATAACCATGAGTAGATACTTGCTGTCGCTCATTGCCAGGAAATCCTGCAATAACAATTGCTTCATTGATTCTTGGTCTTTTAGGCGGCCAAGTTCTCTGATTTCCTTGCAATACACTCCTTTTAAGCGATTGGATTTCTTGCTCAGTTATATCGAATGTTGCAATATCCATAGATGAGGATGAACTGGTTGAAATTCGTTTTTCTTCGAGTTCAAATGGCAAGTTTGACAGTTGACAGTCATCAATCAGTCCCTTGGATTTTTTCTTTAAATAACTTTCATATACATGTGCTGCTGTTACAACAAATCTTCTTTCTCCAGTATCTAAGATAAAGGCTGTTCCATTATTGTCGACCTGGGAGGTTTCTTTAGTTCCCCAAAATATAGGGATCGAATACATAGCTGCCATTTTAAGTAGTTCGCTTTGGACTTCCGGCGGCTCATCTCCGAGCTTTGTATTCATACCTATACCTTTCATCCTTGTAGTACGCCTCTCCAGTGGGTCAACCACACTGAAACCCCGTTTTTCAAGAACCCGACGAAGCTTCTTATTCTGCACCAGACCGTAATGTTGGTCCCCTGTGAGCGTTCATGTCTTCGCAAATGGCCGTCCGTAACGCACTGAACCGCGACACAACTTCGGCGTGCCACTGCTGACTACACACATCTCGTTTTGGAGACTCAAGCGACTGCCGTGCAGAAAAGAATGCATCTCTGGTGCCCTCGGACAGGACTATACCGCCACCCGTGTAGTACAATGTGTAAGATCCTGAGCCAGTGCGCTTGCCTTGACAGAGTCTATTACCACCACCAGAGGCGGTGGCTTACAAGTTAGTCAAGGTCTTCAATGTTTCTGCGAGAACTGGGCTCTGTGAGCTTCCAAAGCTTCTTGTATTCCACAAGGCGCTCTTCAAGCAATTTAGTATCGTAAGCCGTAACCCACAACCTACGGTCTTCTACTAAGCGGTCAACACCCTTAGCTCGAAGTGTCGTAAGTGCACCGACTACACCTGCGACAAGACCTCCGATAGCTCCAATGCCTGCAATGATTATTGCT
>JAGLYY010000591.1 GCA_023131935.1 Spirochaetales bacterium
TGAACGACCACCTGCATAGCTATAGGAGATATTTTCACTGATGTGAAAAATCATAGGTGGCTTTCTTTTGTAGTAAAAGTTACAATCCGGTCAGGACGTTTCAATAAGCCAGTGTCATCAGCTGCTTTTTTAATGAAGTAATCCTACGCTATATTAAGTGCCAGGATGTAGGTGGAGAGGTGATCCAGGGCTGTACGCTCCGGTTCATCACTACCGGCGAGGAGCGGTATTGCACCGATCAGCTTGGGGATGCTGTGTTCTGAAAACCGGTTTTTCTCATCACCACTCATCTAAAATGATGAAGCCAACACATTGACCAGCTGCGACCACGCCCCTTTGAAAGGCATAGAAACCTCCTTTTGCAGTTTTAAACAGCAATATACAACAACACATACATGAAGATTTACTTAACGTGAATTCGAAACGGATTAGAGCTAATACGAATGAATAATCCTGAAGAAGTTTTATGGAGACATGGTTGTTTTACATACCCTCTTGCAATGACTAACAGGATACTAAAAACCTTCGCCACTAGTATGAGCGAGCATTGCGCATAGTGCAATTCAAAAAAGATAGCATCTGAGTTTTATCCCCCTACGCATTTTCTACGTAGTAAATCCGCACAATTTCAGCATTTACAGTTGAGTCGCCTTCACTTAAAATGGAATACAGATACTAAGAGTAATTTACTTCCGCTTTTTCAATTCTGCAGATAACCCACAGCTGATTTGGTTTCGTGGAGGAAACTCATGGTGGGATTTCGTACGATCGGAACGGTTCATTTCATGTGCCATACGGATCGATATCCCAATCTCATAAAGATACTTGCTGTAGGTGATTCCTGGTTTGCATATCCAAGGAAATTCTTTCTTTTCGGGGACGAGATCGTCGATATGGCTTCAGGGAACCAGAAGTTCAGCCTGCTAAAAGCCCTTAACCATATTCCCTTTAATATCCTTCTTCTCTCATGGGGAGGAAACAACATTGTCGGCAGATACGATTTCTGATTTTTTCCTCAAGACAAAGTTGAATGGTATGTCATGGAAGGAGTATATACGAGGAGCTCTTTCTCCGAGCAAACGAAGCCTCGATGAATATCAAGACAATCACTCATGCTTATGATATTCCGATCCCCTCTACAGAAAGATACGAGTTTTTAGCTGTAATCCCAAGCGGTAGAGGTCCCTAGATGTATCCCTATTTCCATGAGAAGGGTATTGCCGACCATGAAGATCAGGAAAAGATTGCAAGTAAAGTCTACGGCGAGGGAATAAGGAGGAATCTCTGAACCCATTGAGTAAGCAATCGTAAAGAAAGAGAGAACGAAAGAGAAAGGAGGATCAAAAGGGGATGATTTCAGAAAGCACGATCGCATTACGATCGACAATTTCAACCGAATATTTGGTAGGTCTCGGAGTATTAGGTGCACTTGTATTAACGATGTACATCGTATCCATCATACGTTCAAAAGATGCAAACCAACCATTGGGATTGCCGAAAGGCTCTGTTAGAGCATTGTTGGCCGTGTTGATCGTTGGCGGCTTTATCGTCTTTCTCTTGCTGGGGAGCAATATAGTTGTATTTGATAAAATACTATCTGCATTTGCAACACTGACTGGATCGGTAATAGGATTTTATTTTGGTCATCGATCAAGAGCTGATTCAGAATCAATTACAACACAGCAGAGTACCGTGAGCAACGATAATGTCTCATCACCTAAAAAGAAAGATCGCTAAAGAACAAAGTTACAGAGAAGGAAGTCTGTAATAATCTCATCTTACCAAGGAGTAGAATATGGCTGAAGAAGA
>JAGLYY010000592.1 GCA_023131935.1 Spirochaetales bacterium
ACACGGGGATTTGCCCCTACACTCTGTCTTCTACCTTTTTTTCTTTTCTTCTCGTCCTTTTTACTTTTGCCTTTCTTTTCATCCTTCATCCTTTTCTTTTATTCTTCCTTCAAGGACAAAAATCACTCCTCCGATAAGTCCCAGTCCGATATTCTGAACAAACCAGAGAATAGAGATTGCCATCGCCATCTCTTTTGTCATCCCCACGGTACCGAACAGCAAAACAAAAGAACCTTCCCTCACACCCAGCCCATTGATGGAAACAGGCAGCATGCCGAGAACCCATATTACGGGAAGAAGTATAAGAAAGTAAATGAAGCCCGTATCACTTCCAAGAGACAGAGCGACAAGATAAGTTGCAATAACGCCGATGAACTGAAATACAATAGAGATTAACAGCGTATACCACAATACTGCCGGCGCTTTATTGTAAGTAATCACATCGCGGATAAACTCGATTGCGGGTTTTAATTTCACACGTGCGAACGCGGGAAGTAAGCCTTCGAGGAACCGGTCGGTTCTCTCATAGAAAAACAGCGCCATAAAAATGCAGAAAACACCGAATGTAAAAACAATAACCTTTATAACATCGTTCCTTAAAACATCGACTCCGAGCGATACTGCTAATAAAACAGAAAAAAGAGACAGAAGCATCAGGGCTCCCGTGCCGATAAATCTTTCCGCAACGATAGAGCTGATGCTTTCAGTTTTCCCGGAGCTGGTATTGTAAAGATAATATCCTCTCGCTATGTCCCTGCCGACAATCTCGGGAAGGAACAGGTTAAAGAAGTTTCCGATAAAATAGTACCTGGCAAGCGCGGCTGTTGAATAATGCAGGTTCCTGAATCGCAGCAGAACACAGCTTCTGTATGCGCCGATTACGTTTCTTAGACAGAGAAGCCCGAATGAAACCGAAAAAATCAAAAGATCAGTCCGCCGTATATGAACCATCAAAAGGGACATATCCAGCTTAAGGAATATATAGCCCAGTATGATAGCGGGGACAAAAAGTTTGAGGGCAAGTCTTGTTTTTTTATGCAGGATAAATGTTTTCAGCACGGGTATTACCTTTATAATGATTTATAATTCTTAATTGTCGAAATACTGCTTCCCTCCAGCAGAAAAATCACACCGCCGAGAACACCTAACAGAACTGTCTGCGCCAGCCAGAGAATGCTGATAGTCATTGCCATCTCTTTTGACATACCGGTTGTGCTGAACAGGAAAACAAAAGATCCCTCCCTTAATCCGAGGCCGTTAATCGTAATGGGTATCATACTTACAAGCCAGACAACGGGAAGCAGTATCAGAAAGTACAAAAACGAAGTTGTACAACCCATTGCCAGTGAAATCAGATAAGTGGAGATAATACTGAAAAATTGAAATACAATCGACAGGATAAAAGCATTCAACAGCACAGCCGGAGATTTATTATACTCTATCACATTTCTGATAACATTCACCGGAGATTTAAACTTTGTTAGAATAATTGAAGGGAGGATTCTTTTAAAGTACTGTTCTGTTTTTTTATAGAAAAAGAGCAGCGAAATTAAGAATCCCGCGCCAAAAGAAATAAAAATAAATTTCATTAAATTATTTGTTATAACATT
>JAGLYY010000593.1 GCA_023131935.1 Spirochaetales bacterium
AGCTTGATTATGTCCTCTTCGAGCTCTTCTACAAAGCTGATCAGGGCATCTTCCTGGGCAGCCAGGACGATATCCTGAGACTGTAACTCCGCCAGCTTAACATTCAGGACAGAGTTCACCCCGGTTGCCATCCCTATCCCCATGGATCTTTCTATATCGCTCTTTATTTCCTCTTTTATATTATCAATCCGCTCATTTATATCGTCTATCCGGGACCGGTCAGGAGAGGCCTTGCTTCCGATACGGGCAAGCTCCTCCTGGAGAGAGGTTAACTCATCGGTTTTTCTTTTGATAACAGGGTCATCCGAAAGGGTGTCCTGGGAAGCCGGAACATCCTGTTCCATCTGATTCAGTACGGCATTGATTCTCGTTCCGAGAATCTCACGTTCAATATTGATTCCCTGATACAGGCTCTCGAGCTGAGAAAGGCGGTCTACCTGAAGTCTTGCTTCGCTGTCCAGGATACTGATGCCTTCAGCCTGTTTGTAGTCAAGGAGTTCTTCTTCCGCCCTGTTTAATCGCTCGCTTACCTGCTCCATCTGGGATGATACGAATGATAACACGGCAGTGGCCTCCGCGCGTTTGGATTGAAGATTCCGTTCGATGAATGACCGGGAAATGGTATTACAGATATCCCTTGCCAGTTCCGGATCTCTCGAGCTATAGGAGATCCGTATCAGCTGGGTGTTCGTCAAGTGAACCACAGAGATATCTTTCCTCAACTGTGCCATGGCAGCGAGGAGTTTTTCTTCATCATTAAGGTCTTCAGAGATCTCGAAGGTTTCAAGGATATTCTGTTCGGTTACTGCATTTTCCAGTACACTTCGGCTCTTCAGGATTTCGATTTGTGTGTTTATCTCTTCTTTTATCGAAATGCCGGAGCCAAGCAGATCCCCTCCCAGAACCGTCTGTGTCTGCTTCTTGATATGGAGGATTACGGAAGCCTGGTAGATAGGAGCTGTTATAAAGCTGCCGATAATAACAACTATTGTTGTGGTGAGAACGAACAAAGCTATCATCCATTTTCTTCGCCAGATGATATGCCAGTAGTCAACCACGGTTAGCCTAATCTCATTCTGTTCTTCCACAACCTTTCATCCTATACAAATCCTATTCGTTCAACTGACCAAGAATCTCGAGAAGCTTCGCCCATTCCCCGCCCCCCAGCCTGAGGGCGGTTTCCAGGCGCTTTGTGTGCAACTGGGTTTTCACGTCTTCAATCTCGACTTCGATGCCTATGATCCGCTCCATTAAATCCCAAAGTTCATCCGGTTTCAATACCCCTGCGATCACCTGTCTCTCCATCAAATCCGCCTGGCCCTCGAGGTAATCTTTGAGAATCAGCAGGCTCGCCTCCTGATTCTCCAGCATTAATATCTCACAAACACTGGACAATAGATCAGAGATGATCTCTTCCTTGAAACGCTGATAATCCTGCTTCGCACCCTCTTTTTCTTTCTTGAGGAGCAGGGTATTCATTACCTTACTCGAACTGGGGAAAGAAAAATCAATCCGAAAGGAAACATTGGGTACGAAACCAAAGGTATTGGTATCCGCATCCCACATGCCGGTTCCTACATCCAGGTTTAACCCGCCGATGGAAAACCCTGGACCGGGTTCGGGCAGATTCTGGCTCTCCCGGATCAACTTGTTCTGAGACTGGAGGATCGGACTGTTTTCAATGACAATCTGAATCATCTCCTGGATGAGCTCATTCTGCCTGGTATTGTCTTCTGCCCATCCACGGGGCAATACAGCAGAAAAAAGGATGATGGAAACTAAAATATATCGAGTAACCCGGTTTATGTTCACTATTACAGTCCTTCATGGGATACACATCTTACCTCAAATAATAAAAAGATACCATACTTTTTCTGTTTGATAGTCCTTTGAGGTGCCCCCCTTTTTTGTCCATTATAAGCTTGAATATGAGAATTGCTCTATCCCGCCGGCTAAACAATGATTTTTTTTATATAATCGCCATGGACGGCTTCCATTTTGTTTTTTGTTCAATTATCATTCTATCATAGAAAAACATGGAGGCATCCTTTTTTTATGTGGTCAATTTTCGAGGCAACAGGGGGAATTCAAAAAATTTCCCAAATTTTTATCCAATTCCTGAGTAAAAATGTTTATCAGTATCAGTCTAACTCATTATCTCATATGCATTTCTGCGGCAGCGATGCGCGGGCAGCAGCTCCGGTTCATACTACTATGATCCTGCCTGTATTTGGATGTATGAGAAAAAGTGGTATAGACTTTATACTAGGATGTTTTATTGTAACGAGAGGTTGAGTGAAAAAGATACAGCAGCTCACAGTAGTACGCCTTACGTTTTTCCTCTTTTCAGGGGTTAGTATATCCCTCGTTTATCTCGTATCCCCAATCCTTTCTTTCAGCTGCTCACCAGGT
>JAGLYY010000594.1 GCA_023131935.1 Spirochaetales bacterium
AAAACAGCCGATAGAAAAATGAGGGTGAAAGAAAAGCATCTACGGAGCATGGGTAACCTTACTGAAAGGATATCGTCTACGTCAAGATAATCGGTGCAGAGAGCTATAATCTGTAAGAATAATAGTATATTTCATAATAGAAATAGGATAGAATTGAGCGATATGGAGCAAAGAGGTTTAACGGGAGAAAAGATGGAGCTGCTTCCTCAGATATCCAACAGGATGAGTATTTATAAGTACAAGAAAACTCAACTTACTAAAGGATCATTGGAGCGTATCCTTGACGCGGGCAGGAGAGCGCCATCGGCAAAAAACCGGCAACCCTGGCGGTTTATCGTTGTACAGGATGAAACCATTCGGAAAAGACTTGAGAAAGCTGCCTATGGCCAGGAACATGTGGGACAGGCTCCAACGATCATCGCCGCGTGTACAACAAACATTGACTACCGCATGCCAAATGGTCAACTCAGCTATCCAATCGATCTCAGTTTTTCCGTTGCCTTCATGATGCTTCAGGCGGAGGCAGAAAATCTGGGCAACTGTGTAATAACTACTTATGATGAACGGGAAGTCAAAGAAATTCTTTCAGTCCCCCATTCCATGAGGGTAGTCATGCTGCTTTTGCTTGGGCAACCGGAAGAGCGTCCTTTTCCGGCACCACGAAAGTCGCTGAAACAGATTATAAACTATAACCACTGGTAAAGAGGAATTAAATGGAGTTACGGGAGTTACAGGAGCTAATAGATGCCAGGGCCGCGTAGAAATTCCATTTTACAACTCCCCCTGAAACTTATTTTTACCGAGGATGGGATTAATTTTTTCATAAAAAATGAGAAAAAACTGAACCGCTTCCGGATGGCTGACAGCGCTGAGGCCTACGGCATCAGTCTTGAGGCGGTAACTCCCGCCTCTATCCAGCGGATGCTGCTTATTGACTACATCTCCAGGATCGAACTCTCCCGCGTTGAGTTTATATCCAAACGGCAGGAGATCATCGATCTTTCAAAATTGATTGCCTACAGTGTGCTTTATCATAAGTATGACTGGGAGATATTTCAACACCTCATCCAGTCGAATCTTATTATCCGTTGGAACCGAATAAATCCCGGAAATATTATTGATGAAAGAACGAGAATAAATGACACCTATTTAGAGGGAATTCTTAAGAAGAACCGGAAATCAATTCATGAAATCAGGGGTGAAATTCTTAAACCGGTACTTGATGAGGTAAACCGGAATACCCGGCTTCTTGCCGAAGAGAAGAATATTCAACTGCTTTTAAGTGAAAAATTCCTCGATCATCTACGTCCGATTATCTGGTTCATCCTCTTAAAATATCAGGGATCGAAGGATTATTTTGAACTTCTCAATTTTATCCGAAGTGAGTTACGCAGTTTTATGGAGAAATCCAAAATTGCGGAGTACCTTTCTCTGATGATCCTTGAACTTTTGAGTAGCGCGGAGAACACTAATCTGCAGAACTACGCTAAAAAGGTATACAAAGGAAGCAGGCATGTGGAGAATGTACTATATGACAGTACAGTCCGGTCAACAATCCTAAAGGAGCTCGAAAAACAGGGTGAGCGTTTGACTTTAAGTTTCAAGCTCCGGGGTATCGGGAGTTCCATCGGTACTGGGCACCGGCTTCAGGTAACAATTTACAACAAGGAATCGGAATATAGTGCCCTGAAAGAAAGTGTAAACGATAAAAAAAACCTGGAGATATGGGAGAAGAGTCTCATTGAATTTTACCAGGACCTTCCGGATACGGAGGCGAATACCGAACTGGGGATGTATTACCTCTCCTACTTAAGCGAAGCCTGTAAAAAGGTGAACATCCGATTCGAGTCAAACGTAAACCAGATCCTTTCAAGCGAACTTACTGTTATTACCCTTGCCTTAAGTTTTTAATTCTTGCGTGTGAACTGATAGATCAATGACTGAAATAATCAATCCTGTCCTGATCCTTTTTTCTTGTATAGGCTAAATCGATAAGCTTGGTAATCAGCTCCGGATAAGAAACTCCCCCTGCCTCACACATCCGGCTGTACATGCTGATATTGGTAAAACCGGGAATCGTGTTGATTTCATTAAGAAGGACCAGCCCTTTATCCGGGTCGACAAAAAAATCCACCCGTGCCATCCCCGATATCCGTGCGGTTTGAAAGGCTTTTACCGCGGTATCCCGTATTTCTGAAATAATGTTTTCAGGAAGTTTCGCGGGCACCTCAAGGGCAGCGCCATCCGGGTCGATGTATTTAGCGTCATAATCATAAAAATCATGAGAGGGAAGAATCTCCCCCGGCGGGAAACTTACAGGATGGTTGTTCCCCAGGACAGCACATTCTATTTCCCTCGCGGTGATAAAGGGTTCAATGAGGGTAACATCATCGAATTGAAAAGCCTTTTGGAGAGCGTTTTTAAATTCCCCGAGGGAGTTTGCTTTGCTTACACCAACGGATGAGCCAGCCCGGGCCGGTTTGATAATGAGGGAGTGGGGGAAGGATTCCCGAGCCTTCCGGTAATAGTCTTCCGTGGAAAAGGTTTCTGCCATATACTCCCACCGTTCGAGGGAGAGGAAAGGGACAACAGACAGATTTTCTCCCATCCAGAGTTTCTTGATCACCCCTTTATCCATTCCCAGGGAGCTGCCCAATACCCCGCCGCCAACGTAGGGCAGCCCTGTTATATCAAGGAGTCCCTGAACAGTTCCATCCTCTCCGAAGGGGCCATGTAAAACAGGAAAAACACAGGAGATGGAAAGGTCTTTTCCCCGGGCGAAGAGACCCTTACCGGGAAGAACAGAAACAGGGTCGGTTTCTTCGATGACGAGAAACATGCCGTCCCGTTTTTCCTCTCTCTGGAGATACCAGATGCCATCTCTGCCGATACCGATAAAGACAACTTCGAAACGGTCTTTATCAATATTCTCAGCTACCGACGCGGCGGACCTGCAGGAAACTTCATGTTCCCCCGTCTTCCCTCCATAAAGCAGTGCAATACGTTCCATTCTGTGTACCCCCCGTAGTTTTGTGTATCCCCTTTTCTGCATTTTTGCAAGTATTTCTTATTCGTTTGAAGAAAGAAGC
>JAGLYY010000595.1 GCA_023131935.1 Spirochaetales bacterium
TGCCCTTCGGCACACCTGAAGAAGTGCGGCAGGAAGTTGAAAGGAATATCAGCATTTTCAGCAAAGAGGGCGGGTTCGTATTTGCTTAAGTCCATAATATCCAGGCCACAGTCCCTCTTGAAAATCTGCTGGCTCTATTCGAGGCTTTCAGCGAACTTCGTTGAAAGCCGCTTATAATGCGAGCTGCCGCTTTTTGTTTTTATTCTATGAAGCGTTTAGCGATTTTTATAAAGGTTTCTGCCTTTTTCTGGATCTCCTTATCATCGGAGAGAATGTTAATTCCGAAGCCAGCGCCCAGACCCGGGTCTACCACACCTACACTTAAGTTTATCGACCGCTCCAGGATGTCATCGGTTTGTGGGAGCATGTGCTTGTGGAATAGTCGATTGCCCTGGTTGTCGGTCACGCGTAAAATATGTTCCATATGATTGTACACATGCCACCCGCTTTCAGAGACCGTTTTCGTTCCCAGAGCTCCGGCAATGCTCTTTGCTGTGTCCCTGTGCTGAAAAATAAGGGTAAGGAGTGTAGCGCACTCCCGGGGGTCATTTATCTTTCTAAAAGACA
Organism: Spirochaetales bacterium; assembly: GCA_023131935.1. Taxonomy (GTDB): domain Bacteria; phylum Spirochaetota; class Spirochaetia; order JAGLYY01; family JAGLYY01; genus JAGLYY01. Next base: position 568 of record JAGLYY010000595.1, read on the forward strand.
TCCCCCTGATTTCGGCACTCGCAATGAGCTCTTTAAATCTATCCTTCCTAACGTGCAGCTTTTGCAAAATTGTATCCAGTTTCTTCAACTGGCCCAGGGCAAAGGCTCCTGTAAGCTCGTTCATTCTTAGATTTATGCCAATAATAGAACGTTTGCCTATTTCAACTCCCGATCGCAGGGGGTGATGACCCTGGTCGTGAAAGCCGAACGCCCGTTCATAGAATTCTTTGCTATTGGTAATAACCAGGCCGCCGTCGCCGCAGGTAATCGTTTTGTTGATATTCAGGGAAAAGGCGCCCACATCGCCGATTGAGCCTACCGGCTTATTTTTATAGCAGGCGCCCAGAGCCTGGCAGCAATCCTCAAGTACCAGAAGCTTATGTTTTCCGGCAACCGCCATAATGCGGTCCATATCCGACGGATTTCCGAGCATATGCACCGGCATGATAACCTTTGTCCGGTCAGTAATTCTCTGCTCCAGGTCTTCCGGATCCATGGTCAAAGATTCATCGATCTCGGCGAGTACAGGTGTGCCGCCAACAGCTATAATTGCGGAAATGGAGGCCACGAAGGTATAGCCGGTGACTATAACCTCTACACCGGGACCCACACCAAGGGCGGTCAAAGCAGCCATAATCGCACCGGTACCACCATTTACCGCAACGGCATATTGTGTACTGCTTCTTTTGGCAAACTCCTTTTCCAGAGTTATAACCTTTCGCTTGAACCGTGGATCCTCTTCGCTTCCATATCTGGAGAGATATTGGCTCTCCATGACCTCAGCCACTTCTTTTCTTTCTTCCTCACCTGCTAAATATGCACCTGGTCCCGGCATAAGAGTCCTCCTTAAAGATGTAATTTAGTATATAATCTATATTTTTTGTTTATTGTCAACAGCGGCAAGAGAGAGGAAAATCTCAGCCAATCAGGCGGCTGGTTGTGAAGTACACATGTATTCCCGCGGGCAGCGAATAAATGGTCAGATCAATAGCAGGTAATTTAAAAAGAACCTGTATATAACCGGGGGCATAACCGCGGACCGGGATCGCTATTTACCGAAAACGGGATAGCTGGCCCTTGGGTCGTATTCCCC
>JAGLYY010000596.1 GCA_023131935.1 Spirochaetales bacterium
GGAAAACAGGTGAAGATCCAAGTTCTTTGCGGTAAGAACGGCCTTTTGTGGTAATGATCTTAATTGCTCCTGAAACCAGTCTGTCTAAGATAGCACCACCAATCACCGAATCAGGAAATACTCCATACCAGTCCTGCGGTGGGCGGTTTGCAGTGATGATGGTTGTTGCCCTTCCGATCCTTTCATCTGCGACGGTATACAGCACCTCTGCCTGGCTCTGATCGTAAGTACGAAGAGCGAAATCATCGAGGATCAGCAGGCTGACAGAGAGGGCTTTTTTCAAAAAACGTTCTCCCCGTGCAGGGTTCTTTGGAGCAAGAATCTCAGAGAGAAATTGACTGGTCTTGCGGAACAGCACATCCTGCCCTCTTCGACATGTTTCGTGACCGATTGCCTGGGCGATATGTGACTTCCCGATTCCCGGGGGGCCACAGATCAGCAGGTTTTGCTTTTTGAGAATGAAGTTACACGTGGCGAGATCCCTGACGGTGGCAGAGGGAAAAGATTCCTCATTGAATGAGAAATCGAATCCTTCAAAGGTTTTCTCATAGGGAAACCCCGCTGCTTTCAACCGTTTCTGCAAGTTGTTTGCATCCCGGTTGACGATTTCATCCTGAACCAGAAGGGAGAGAAACTCGAGGTAGCCAAGCTTATTCTCTCGTGCCTCTCTGACTCGTACATCCAGGGTTTCGGCAACCCCGGGAAGTCTGAGCCGTTTCAGATTACTGCGCATGTGATGGGTAAGTTCCATCCATCTCCTCCTTAACTGCTTAATTAAAGTAATACGTGGCTTCACGTATCATTGCTTTTCCTTCCTCCGATGTGGGGCCAATAAATTCGAAGGGTAGCTGTTTCGCTTCCTCTTCCAGCATCCATTTGAAGGTAGATGCAGTACGAACGCCCTTTATTCGAGCACTATTACAGACTTCTGAGAAAAAGGGGGTATGAACATACTTCTTCATTATTTCAAGAATGCCTTGAGCACGCCGTGAGTTGAGGTTTGCGTGAGGATGCAGAACACTCTCGATAAACCGATGGGCATTGGTACCGAAAGCCTGTGACTGATCTAACAGGTATTTGGGGAATCCACCCTCCATCATTTCTCTTACGACCTCTGGAAAGTCTCTTGGAAGGTAGGTGTAGGAGTTCTCAGGGATGACATACTCCCGTATCAGCTTATACTGAAAGAAGATACGAAGCATATTCTTGGTCTTCCGCACCCAGACTTCTTTCTGCCGGTATACTGCCGGCAGGGAGTAGCGTTTCTTTTGAAATGAGAAAAACTGATCCGGATGAACCTTCGCCTTTTTCCCAATTGCAATCTCAAACCGTTCTGAGGGCAATTTCTTCAGTGTAGGCTGTTCATTCTGTTCAAATATCTCTACAGGAGGCCTTCCGGTGGTCCCATGCTCTTTCATGCCGTATTCCACCCGGCACCACTTGAGAGCACATTCATTCAGTTCGTGTATCGAATAGGCAGGGTGAATCTCCTTGAGCCTTCTGAAAAGCTCCCGTGCAAGAGGAACACTCCTCTCAACTTTTCCCTTATCTTTCGGTTTCCCTGCACGACTGGGATCAATGAAAACACCATAATGCTCTGCCATCTCGGAATAGGATTTGTTGAGCTTAGGATCCCAAAGATCGGGGGTAATAACTCCGGACTTCAGATTGTCCGGGTTCAGCGTAACCGTTGTTCCACCATAGAATTCGAACATGTCGACATGGCTTGCTACAAAGGATTCCTCCTTTTGGGTGAATACATACTGAATGAACGGGAGGCGTGAATGAGAAAGGATACCGCAAAAGGAATAGACCGTTCTGTTTCTGTTAGTCACCGGATCAAAAAGGGTTCCCATCTTGCCATAATCAAGTTGTGTCTCCTGTCCGGGAGGCAGTTCAATGCGGATCGTTAAGGGAACTGGTTT
>JAGLYY010000597.1 GCA_023131935.1 Spirochaetales bacterium
AGTCCAGATAAAAAACAGGCTTTTGTGGCAAATGTAGGTGTTTATTCTTATCCGTTGGTTATAGGTGCTACGCCCGAAAATATTGAGGATCTATTGATTTCTCATCATCCTTATGGCGAAAACACACCCGAATCCAGAAACGGAACATTAGTGGAAGGTAAACAAATTCCGGGGTTGGGAAGCCCTTCTCATCCCGATGCCATGAGCGTATTTACAATTGATCTTAAAGAGAATAAAGTAATCAATAAATTCAAAACAGGACACCAAATTGGTCAAACAGTAGATGATGCAGAAGTTGTAGGTGGTGCAAGTCCTAATTCAATTGCCGTGGGAAAAAAGTTTGCATACGTAACAAATGCCTCAAATGATAATATTTCAATAATCGACCATATAACTCAAAAAATTGTAGGTCATATTCCAATTCAGGTTGATGAACGTATTGATAATTTACGGGGACTATTACCATTTGGTATTACAATGAGTAAGGACGAAAAAACCTTATATGTTGCTCTTCTCGGTTTCAACGCCGTGGCAGTAATTGATATTCCCTCTCAAACAACAAAAGGGTTGATTCCTTCCGGTTGGGGGCCAACCAGAGTGGAATTGTCAAAAGATGAAAAACATATTTATATTATTACTTGCAGAGGTTTGGGAGCAGGTCCAAATGGAGGTGAAGATTTTGTAATGCCAATACAAGGGAACTCTGTTAGCCGAATTCAGTTGGGTAGTTTCCAAAAAGTAAGTGTGCCTACCGATGAAGAACTTGCAGAATATACAAAGTTATCTATCGATAATACTTTTATTGAAACAACAATTGTTGATGACGGTAAAAATCCATTACCTCCACTGCCGGGTTTACGAGAAAGCCCCATAAAACATGTTGTATATATTACCAAAGAAAACAGAACGTATGATGAGGTTTTTGGACAACTTAAAGGTGCAGCCGGTGATAGTACTTTAGCCCGGTATGGTATAAATAATACCTACACTTTACCCGACTCTTTACAAGAAAAGTTTCCTAATTTAAGAATTGCACCTAACCACATAAAAGCTGCTAAGCAATTTGCTTTTTCAGATAATTATTATTGTGATAGTGATGCCTCGATACATGGACACCACTGGTTGGTTGGGGTAATTCCAAACGAGTGGGTTGAAGCAAATGCCAGTACAAGTAAAACTGTAATGCCTTTTTCTAAAGCAGAAGGACGTCGGTTCCCAAAAACAATTGGAAGTGTAGATCCGGAAGATTATGCCGAGATTGGTGGACTTTGGGAAGCACTTGAAAGACAAGGTGTTGAGTTTTACAACTTCGGACAGGCAAATGAAAGTGGACACGAAAGAGAAGAGTGGTACGACGTAAATACCGGAGCTGCCCATGGGGTTATGATACCTATGCAGAATGCCTTGTTCACAAGAACCAGTCACAATTACGCAGGTTACAATATGTCCATTCCCGATCAATACCGAATGGATCAATTTGAATTGGAGTTCACAAAAAAATGGATAAACAGTAATGACGAAATGCCTGCTTTTATTAGCATGATGATTCCCAATGATCATGGAGCAAGTCCCGATGCAGAACAAGGATATCCGTACCGGCAATCTTATATGGTTGACAATGACCTTGCAGTAGGTCGTGTTTTACATTTTTTATCGAGAACTAAGTACTGGAAAAATATGCTTGTAATTATCACTGAAGACGATCCTCAGGGTGGTGTTGACCATATTGATGCACATCGTTCTATCCTCATGATGGCAGGTCCTTATGTGAAAAAAGGATATGTTTCGCATACACATGCCAACTTTGGGGCTATACTCAAAACGATATACAATATTTTGAATATCCCTTATGTAAATCACTTTGATTTAACAGGATCTTTATTGCAGGATTTCTTTACGGATGAGCCTAATT
>JAGLYY010000598.1 GCA_023131935.1 Spirochaetales bacterium
TTAAGCGTTGCGAATCCGCCGATTATAGCGGTTAAATAACAGGTAAAGAATCTCCAGAGTATAGTAAACACACCGAGGAGATGCCTTGCAACAAAGGGAGAGAATAAAATGGCAAATCCACCCTCAGATATCCCTGTTCCCCCGGGAGTGGGGGCAAAGAAGGTAAGGAGAATTACAACCACCGGGAGAAATGTAGCTTTTAGAAACGACATCTCCACTCCTAAACCCTTTAAAAGGAATGGGGCAATCAAGAAATATGGAAGATAGGTGAAAAAGGTCAAAAAGTAACTAACGATAGAATGCCATTTCTTCGTGATAGTGAAATTCCAGAATCCTTTTCTCATTTCTTCTATTTCCCTAAATCCCACATAGATCCATTTTGTCATTATTGTTCTTTTCCCACCCCGCAAAGAAATCCTGTAAAGGAATCGCTTGAGCACGCTGGGTCTTATCAATATGAATGCTATAAATACTATTATTACAATATAAATAACAAGGCTATATTTTGAGAGAATCCTTATTGATGTGACACTGGACTGTTTGCTTAATATAGGAAGGAGAAATGGAAGCAATGTGACTATCAAAATACCGGAGAAAACCCAGCGTAAGAGTAGAACAAGGGTTCCTCTGCCAAATGATATTCCCTCCTTGTCCATAATATAAAGTTGCACCGGGAACCCACCCGTCTGGAAGGGTGTAACTGCTGCGAGAAAAGCCCCTGTGAGTATGACCTTATATCCCATAGTTATCTTCCCCCATCTACCTGTTACTCCATGAACAAATAATGAGATACGTATTGTTTCCAAGCTATTGTATAGAAACCAAAAGATAAAGGCAAAGATTAAATAAAAGGCATTCACTCTTCTCAGTGCATCAATCGTTTCTTTACGAGCGGTGAATATGAGGAGTATGACCATAGTCACAACTACTAAGGCAATAAATAACCTTAATCCTTTCCTTACCCTCTCTCCTAATGTAGCCATACTATTGTATCCACCCTTTATTTCTAATCGTTGGGAATATTGAAAAAATTCAAAAAAAGAATTGCCAGTTAAATTTTAACGTTAGTGTTACAGAATCGATCCAGTATTCATTTACTTATAAAGATCCAATTAGAATGCATATATTGCATCTATTATCGTTTCTATCTCCTTAAGTATAGTTCCAATCAGGGTAATGGAACTTGGATGTTCTAACAACATTTATATGCCAACTGTGGTCTCTTAATCCATTTTTCTTTCGTCTATTCATAGCTTATCCTTTTGTCTAAGATTCCTCACCAATTTAAGTAAATTGCAAACAAATTTCACTGGAAACAAGAACTTTAAGTCGATCCAGGAGAACCAACCAATCCGATTACCACAGTTTACCTGAACTGCCAGAAGTTCCTATATTTCAAGTGAAAAGCTTTGTCTTGGCTTGCGCAATGGTATATTTTAATAGCCTCCCAAGCGATTGTTCACAATAAGCCCTTATGCTAACATAACACTCACCACATTGATTAGTGAGCGAAAATTTTTCTATCATTTCTTTTTGGGTTGAATACTTCATACGATGCATTGCGCATGGAGTAAAATATCCATCAGGCATTACACAAAAGAATCGTATGCCAGCTTTACAATTTGGGATGTGCCTATGTTCAAGAAATCTCAATGTATTTAAAAGCACAGCTTTAGGATTAGCTATATGATTGGTTTGCTTTTTTAATTCTATGAGCTCGTTAATACTTTTACGTAAAATATCCAGCTCCTCATCAGTGCTGATAAGATAATCTTTATCGTAAGTTCGCAGTGCAGTATATACACTATATGATATGTACACATTCCACTCCAGTGCTTTTCTTGCTAACGGTAATATCTCTTTAAAATTAGCTTTTGTTATAGCCGTGTTCAAGATAATATCACGGTAACCAAAATTTGCCAGCTTTGGAATCGTCTGATCCAGATGTAAATATAAACCTGAGAATCGCCGAAATTCATCGTGTCGCTCATCGGGGAAGTCAAGTGATACCGAAAATTGGTTCACCCCAGCTTCATGCAGTTGCAGATACTTGGTTTGATTTAATAGAGAGCCATTTGTAACAAATATCAAGTACGGTAATCCATCCGATTGTTTGACAGCCCTAACTATATCGACTATATCTTTGCGCAAAAGAGGCTCACCCCCAGAAATTTGTACCACAGGTGGATTCAAGAGGCGAGTCAATTTACCATAATCAACCGGTTTAAGTTGCTTTACTTCACTTTTTATACCGCCGCAGTCACAGTGCTTACAGTTAGCATTACAAGAAAGCGTTACCTCAAAAGAAACTACTAGAGGCTGATTATT
>JAGLYY010000006.1 GCA_023131935.1 Spirochaetales bacterium
GATATCACTCTCTGGAGAGCGGAAATCCTCAAGGAAATGAATGAATCGGAAGCAAATTTGCGGGAAGGGGTTGAGGTCTTTAAAACTGCAATACAGGATACGGTTGGCGACCTTAAGGAGGAGTTCTCTACTCAACGAATGGATCTCATAGAGAACACCCGGGAGGAACGGGACAGGTTGAAAGAGGAGCTTTCGGAGATACAGACACGGGTAGGTGAATTATCAGCTGACCTTCAGGAGAAATCAACAGCCGCCCTTGAAAATTTCCGGACCGATTATGAGTCCTTTTTAGAGCAATTCCAGAATAACGCCCGTGTTCTTACGGTTAATATCCAGGAGATTGATAAAAAACAGAAGAATTTCATAACTCAGACCAGGATATTCGATAGAGCCGATTCCCTCAAGAATACCCTGAGCGAAAACATTGAAGACCTGAAGGGAGAAATCGCCAGGGTTGATGCTCAGGGTAGAGAAATCCGGGAAGCGGAAAAACAGTTCCTGAAAATCAAAAAACTTGGAGATGAAGTCTCAACCAAATTAACGAAATTTCTCAATGAGAGACGGCGAATTGAAGAGATGGATAGTAATTTCAAGAAATTGATCAACATCTCTCAAGCTGTCGATTCAAAATTAGCAGCAGTTACCGCCAGCCACGACGGACTACAGGAAATCCAGGCAAAGATCAGAGAATTGGAAAACCTTGAAAAAGAGGTCCAGCAGAATTACCAGCGTCTTGAGCACAAACAAACCCTGATCGAATCAACCACAGCCGGGGTCGACAGGAATTTTCAGCACCTTGAAGATTTAGAGGGGCAAATCAATGAATTCCGGGGAAGTTTGAAAATTCTCCCAAGTCAGGTAACCGACCTCTCAGCGCGAATTAACACACTATCTTCAAATAAAGAGAATGCCGACAAAGTTGTGGACCTGCTGGGTGATGTAGATAAACTCCTGAGCAACCTCACGGAAAGGATGGAAAAACTCCAGACAGCGCGTGAATGGCTGGCCCGAACAGAAACCCGCCTTGATGAACTTGGGAAGCAGGCCCAGGAGCAGGTCCAACTTCTCGGAACACTCCTGAAAGATGGGGCAAAAGCCGCGAAAGCAGGAAAGGGCGCGCCAGCGATGAATGTGCGGGAGATGGTAACCCGTCTTGCTCATCAGGGATGGTCGGTAAAGGAGATCGCCCAGGCAACCAAGCTAAGCCGGGGTGAAGTTGAACTGATCCTGGAGCTGCTGCCGAAGAAGTAATCTGCGGGAGCTATTGCTGATTTTTCCACTCCAGCAGGATATGGAGTCATTACCGTAATAACTGAAAATAATTCAAAGACTAAGGAGTATATTTAATACAATGTCAATAAATTGGGAAAATGAGAAAAAAACACTAAAAATGAAGAGACGAGTTTTAACAATTATTAATTTTTTATTAATCGTTTCGCTTATCAGTTTCGCTTTTATTATTAATAAGTTTTTACTTATATTATTATTTATTCCTGTAATAATATATCTTAGGATTTTGGGTGAAAATAGAAAGATTAAGCTTGCAGAACAGGAAATCAAATTTATATCGCATCGATACTGTGAAGAAAAAGTTGATGTTGATATCGGAAAAATTGAGGAATTATTTGAATTGATAACCAGGCTTCGTGGCACTCTGAAAATATTATCACTTCAGGATTTGTGGTGAAACAATCCACTCCAATTTCCAGTTAAGGTCAGATCGCTGTAGACATACAATTTCTGAGTTTTGGAAATGGATTATTCCTTCATTTACATTTTTTGTTATCAATACCGAAGCAAGTTTATCAAGATAAGGCAAATGGCCTACGATTATTTTATTCCTGTTTGCTTTCTGAAGTTCTTCCAGAACAGGTTTGAGAGTATCCATCGGTGCCAGAGCGCTGTGTTCAAGTATCCGGTTTGGTATTTTCAGAATATCAGCGAATATGTGGGCGGTTTGGGTTGCCCGCTTTTTTTGACTGTGCCAAATTATATGGATATCCGGTTTTAGAGATTCCAGGAATTGTGCTGTTTTCCGCGTTTCTTCTATTCCCTCTTCAGTGAGTCCGCTTTCCGGGTCAAGCTCCTTTGGCTTTGATTTCCCGTGCCGGATAAGGTAGAGATACATTTCAGTCCTCCTTTTCTACAATTTAAAATCAGTTATTCACTCGCTCCAGGTACGCCTTTGAGAAAACATAGTCGGGAATTATCGCGATACTCGGTTCCGATACGGTAATCTGTGTACGTTCCCCTTCATTCAGGGCATCAATAATGAGTATTCGGGATGGAATATACTTGCCTCCGACCGACAGGTAATTGGGGATGAGGGAGGTGCGGAGAAGGCGGCCGTTTACACTGTAATCCTCCTGCTTCAATAAGATGTTCCTGTCTTTTCGTACCCATATTTTTACTTTTTCATAGGCTACGTCACGGGAAATCGCTTCAAGTTCCAGAATATACACCGGGAAGCTCCCAAGGGTGCCCTCACTCCAGTTTACAATTTCGTAGTCTTCGGATAGTGAGTTACGGTTAAAATCTTCATTCTGGGCGTCGGACCCTTGAATATTTTCCCTGAGGGTAGATCGTTCGAATTTCCGGCTTTCAGGGTCGTAAAACCAGATTGAATCCTCAACCTGAAGGTATCCCTGCCCTTTCTGTACTTCAGGCTTCAGGATGAGCAAAACAAATTGTTCTTTATTATCCCGCCGGAATAACCGCGCCTGGATAATACTTTGATCCTCCCCGGGTTTTTCCGAGACAATCGTATAGACAGCTGAGTAATCGGTATCATCAAAATTACCAAGATTATCGAGATCAGCGAGGATTATTGAAAAATCAGGGTCAGACCAGCTCAAAGTGATAATAACAAGGCTGAGAAGTACAATAAATACTGTTCTCTTCATAGTTTATCTCCTAAAGGTTCCTATATTGTAAAGAGCCTCTACAGGTTTCATCTTTGCAGCTTTTCTGGTTGGAATATACGCTGCGGCCAAGGTGAACAACGCGACAATAATAACATACATGAGTGCCTGCCCCGTTTGTATGCTGAAGGTGAGGTATCCGTTTTTCATGAGAAGAGAGAGGGGTGTGCCAAGACCCCAATATATTTTTGAGAGGCCAAACATTATGATTCCAGCAGTAAATAACCCCGTGATGGCTCCGCCAAGACTTAAGAACAGCGCTTCGAGTAGAAATATCGATTTTACTCCCCCTTGCTGCATCCCCAGGGCCCTCATGGTTCCGATTTCCTTTATCCGTTCGTACATGATCATTCTGAAGGTGTTAGTGATCCCAACCATGATAATGACAAGGAGTACCAGCAGAATGACAACACTTGCGATATTCAGGGTGATTACGATCTGCTCCAACTCCTTTAGAAAATCATTGAGGGTAAATAGCCGGTACCGGATACCTTCCCATTCCTCCTCCTCTCCCTGACGCATCATTGCCATAAAAGGATTTTCCTCTACCGTTTCTTTCCGCTCGAAGAGTTCAACCTTTTCCCCAAGGGCTTGATAGAGGCGCTGAACTTCCACATCCATAAGGCGTATATCATCAAGAAAAAGACCGAGGGTCTGATACTCCCAAGGCGCGAGGGTCAGGAGTTCATTTACATATTCCAGGTTCGCGTAAGCCGATATTGAGCCGAAAAGTCCGGGGTCATAACTGATGGCCGCGACAACAAAATCCCCAACATTCAACTGCCCAAAAACAGTCCGCAGCCGGATATCAATGGTATCGTTTATCTCAACCTTCAATTTTGCGGCGACATTCTGGCTGAGGATGATCCCCTTTTTCAACTCCATGTTTTCAAACCCGCCATCAACGAGATGAAGACGGTCTTTTAAAAATTCTTCCTCATCCCAGGAAATACCCACAACCTGCTGCTGTACCGATTTTCCCTGGAAAAAAACCGTGCCACCGAAAGCGCTTCTTTTATTGATATATTGAACCGGGATTCCCTCTTCCCGGACTGTTTCAAGTAGAATGGTTTCATCCCGTACGAGGGCAATGGATTTTCCCTCTTCAGTCTTTTCAACTCCTTCAATAAAAATATGGCCGGCGAAAAGTTGACTGAAATTATCAGCCACATTTTCCATAAAACTTCCGGCGAATCCATTTATCAGGGTAACAATCATAATCCCGAAGGCGATTGCTCCGCCGAGGAGGAAGCTTCGTTTTTTTTGTCTGTTTACATTTCGCAGCGCAATGATAAATATTTTCATGAGCTCCTCCTATTCCACCTGAATTGCTTTTATCGGCTGAATGTGCAAAGCCAGGGTAACCGGGTAAATATGGGCGATAACGCCAATAACTGTTACGACGATGACACTCCAGAATACCGACACAATTGAGAGATCCGGTTGTAATGCCGGTCCCGCGAATAGAATTCTCAGGAAAGTATTTGTCGCGGGTATAGCGATGATGTTGAGTATCCAGATTATCAGGAGGGAAAGGAGGATCCCGATTATCCCGAAGGTCAGGGTGATGGTAAGGATTTCAAGAAAAAACATTTTCCAGACAAAGGTTTTCTGAGCTCCAAGGGCACGCATGGTGCCAATCTCAGAGGTCCTTTCAATTATTGAGATCACCAGGGTGTTCATCATTATGATAATTGCCACAATTCCAACGATGAGGATAGCGACATTGAAAACCACCCGGATAATATCCGCGGAAGTCGCGAAGGGGCCGGCGGCGGCTTCCCATCCATCAGCCCTGGCGTTTATCCCCTGCTCTTCGAACCAACCGTTCAGATCCGGAATGAACCTGTCGGCAGCGCTTGCGTTTTTTAATTTTAGAAGAATAAAGTTCCAGGCTCCCGAATCAACTTGAAGAGCCTGTTCCCGTATCGATGTATCACCGAGGATAGAATCAAGATTATCATCTTCAAGGGCCGCGCTTTCAACAGACTCGACACCAAAGGATTGGTCATTGAATAAACTGTCAAGATCGATAGAATCAGTTTCAAGAAGCGAGGTCATCCGTTCTTCAAGGGGTATTTCCCCATGGGATCCGATGGTCATCCCTGAAAGGGCTCGCAGGGTTTGAACATCGACGAAAGAAAGAATGTCAGCTCCGACACCTTCACTTTCCATGGAAAAAGTATAGGTCCCAATCAGGGGAACTTCGCGGATTTTAATACCCCTGTTGCCCATTCCGGTAATCCGGATCATGTCCCCGGCGTGAATGGTGACCTCGGTTTCTTCCTCACCCGTTTCGGTTTGAATGGTATTAATGATTTCTTCAACGCGGTCGGTAGAAAGCATGATTCCCTCTTCACCCGGTGCAAGGTATCTGCCTTCGGTAATTTCGATGTTCTCAAACAACTTCTGATAACTTTCAGGCTCAATTCCAAAAAGCATGGTTATTACCCGGCCCTCTTCTTCTCCCAGGCCAAGGAGGCCGTATCCCGTTACCTGACTGGTGAGTCCCTGGATCTCCCGTTTTTCTGACAGGTAATTCTTGATTTTCTGATAATCGGGAACAATGGGGATATCCTTCATTTCTCCCGCAGATTGAACACCGAAGAGGGAGATGGGGTCCTCATCGATTCCATGAATAAACACATGACCGGTATAGTTATTGATAAAAGCCCTTTCAATCCCCTCTCTGGCTGTATCCATCATGGAATTGCCGATGATGAGAACAATCACCCCGATAGCAATCATGATACCAATAATGAGACTGCGCCCTTTATGTTGAAAGAGGTTTCGAAAAGCAATTTTTAGAATTACTGGCATTATTGATCCCCTTTTTTTAGGATACCGGAATTTCTCTCCTCTCTTCCGATATGATAAGACCATCGCGAAGTTGTATTATATGGTCCGCGATATGAATAATAGACATATCATGGGTCGAAAAAATGAAAGTAGTATTCATTTCACGATTGATTTTTTTCATTAGTTCAATAATTGATTCCCCGGTTGTGGAATCAAGATTGGCCGTTGGTTCATCAGCGAGGACGATTTGTGGTCTGGTGGCGAGGGCCCGGGCTATGGCTACTCTCTGACGCTGACCTCCGGATAGTTCGTTGGGCCGGTGCTTCTTCCATTCAGTGAGTCCGACCTCCTCCACAAGATAGTCGATCCACTCCCCTTTTTCCTTTTTTCCCATCCGTTCTTCACCTAAAAGGAGGGGAAATTCGATATTCTCGAAGACGTTTAAAACCGGTATGAGATTGAATGACTGAAAAATAAATCCAAGAACATTGTGACGTAAGCGGGTGATTTCACGGTCTTTGAGTCCTGAGGTTGTTTCCCCGTTTATGGTAACCATCCCTTCTGTTGGTGTGTCAATGCAGCCAATCAAGTTCAGGATCGTTGATTTTCCCGATCCCGACGGCCCCGCGATAGAGATGAAATCCCCCTCAATAATTTCAAAGGTTACCCCTTTTACGGCGTGTACGGTTGTTTTACCCAGGGGATAATCTTTAGTAACATCGGTGAGTTGTATTATAGACATGGGACCTCCCGCTTTTTTTGTCTCTTTTCTAAGATACTTATAAATGAAGATACTTCCAAACACAACAAATATTCAATAAATACCGCACTAAACTCACGTGCTATCTCTGGCAAAAAATCTTGTTCGTTTGAAGAAAGAAGCCACAGAGCACACAGAGAATGAGGAGATGGATCCAAAACAGGTTTCCTGGTTAATTTCAATGAAAAAACTTTGAGTCCTTGTATCAAGCGGATATCCATGTAGTTATTAGATTTCCAAAAACCACTCCATTCCTCTCTCTGTGACCTCCGTGGCAAAAAATCTTATTCGTTTAAGATAAGAAGCCATGTGTGAACAAAATGCTTGCTTGCAGACAGATAGTATAACCTTTAAAATGAGATTCAAGGGGGTGTGGTAGCTATGGATTTCATTCCGGCATCTAATCTGATCATTAATTTTGCGGTTTTGCTTGTGTGTTTCTATGTGCTTGCAAAAAGCGCCAATTTCCTCGTCGATGGAGCAGTAGGTGTCGCCTATATCATTCATGTTCCAAAAATGATCATTGGTATCGTTCTTGTGGCGTTTGCCACAACGGCGCCGGAGTTCTCTGTTTCTCTCCTTTCTGCTTTAAAAGGTCTGCCGGAGATTGCCCTTGGGAATGCCATTGGATCGGTTATTGCCGACGATGCCCTTGCTCTTGCTCTGGGAATCCTTGTGGCTCCAGTTGCCCTAACGGTAGATTCACGGGTCTTGAAACGGGCAGGAATTTTCCTCATTACCATTGATATTATTGCCTTTATCCTTGCGATGAATGGGGTATTGCAAAGATGGGAAGGTATTGTGCTGTTGATTCTACTGGTCGGTTATATCACCACTATTGTGATTACTGAGGGAAAACGGCTGAAAAAGCGTAAAGAAGAGAAAAAGAGGAACGATGATCTTGAACTTAACGAGCTTGAAGAGGTAGCGGAGCACCATAAGCCCGGAAAACTCGGAGCTCAAATCCTTCGCTTTATCGGCGGTGTTGCCGGAGTTATTATCGCAAGTAAGTTTCTTATTGAATCCTCAGTCAATATTGCTTCGACCCTGGGTGTGCCGGAAGTTGTTATCGGTCTTACCATGATTGCGATTGGAACATCACTTCCCGAAATCGCGACCTGTATCGTTGCCGCAAGAAAGGGGCATGGGGACCTTGCTCTTGGAGATATTATCGGCGCGGACATTCTCAATATCCTGTGGATCATCGGTGCCGTCTCTACGACGAATCCAATAATTGTCGATAAGAAGATCATTTTCTTCGCCTTTCCCTTTATGATTTTCGTTGTGCTATTGATGCTCGGACTCTCCGCGGCGGGCTACCGGCTCCAGAAGTGGAAAGGTTGGCTCCTTATTTCGGTATATATCATCTATTTAGGCGCGACGGTCATTATGTTCTATTTTGGAGGAACTCCGAATCCCGCGTAAGCCAATGAAACCAATGAAGCACGTTATTCTTTCTTAATATATGGGAGGAAACAGTTGACGCTCTCATAAGGCTGCTAGTATCTTATGGTCATTAGAATCCACAACATATGAGGCACCTATGTCCAAGGAAAAGGATGAACAACCCGCTGTTTCAGAGGAAGTTACAGAAACAGTGGACGCGGAACTAGAATCGGACCTCCAGGAAAGTCAGGAGCCTGTTCCCAGTGAGTCCGAAGAAAAAGAGGAAATAGCCGCAGCAGAAGCGCGGGTCCGTGAACTGGAAGAGGAGGTCAGCTCCCTTAAAGACCAGTATCTCAGGAAGCAAGCCGACTTTGAGAATTTTCGAAAAAGGATGCTCAGAGAAAAAGAGGAAGCTTTAAAATTCGCGAATTCCAATCTCTTGAGCGATCTTATTACGATAATAGATGATTTCGAACGGGCAATTAAGTCCTCAAATGACTCAAGAGACTTCGATTCCTTCCATTCTGGTATCGAACTAATCGAAAAACAGTTCACTGCGATGCTCGATCGAAAATATGGTCTCAAGCGATTTGAGAGCCTGGGGGAAGAATTTGATCCCCAGAAACATGAAGCGCTCATGATGGGGGGTTCAGCGGACCATGATTCCCAGGTGGTTCTTGAGGATTTTCAGAGGGGATATATATTGCATGACAGGGTCCTTCGACACGCAAAGGTGAAGGTTTCCAACCCTGTGACCATGCCCCCAGAGGAAGAATCAGAAACTGCTGAGGCGGAAACAACATAATGAAATTTTTCAAAGGACAGGATAGAGGAGATAGATAAATGGGAAGAATAATTGGAATTGATCTTGGTACTACAAACTCTTGTGTAGCGGTAATGGAGGGTGGAGAACCCGTTGTTATTCAGAATTCCGAAGGTCAGCGTACTACTCCTTCCATCGTAGGATTTACCGCGAAGGGGGAACGGTTGGTTGGCCAGCCGGCAAAGAATCAGATTGTAACGAATCCGGAAAACACCGTATATTCTATCAAACGTTTTATGGGGAGAAGACATACCGAAGTACCCGGTGAGATCAAGATGGTTCCTTATAACATAGAGGATACAGGAGCAGGCGACGTCCGGGTTAATGTTCACGATAAGAGTTACTCCCCCCCGGAGATCTCTGCTGCTATCCTGCAGAAGATGAAGAAAACTGCCGAGGATTATCTCGGAGAGACTGTTACCGATGCTGTAGTAACCGTTCCCGCGTATTTCAACGATGCCCAGCGGCAGGCCACTAAGGATGCCGGAAAAATTGCCGGCCTTGTGGTAAAACGGATTGTTAACGAGCCTACAGCGGCATCGCTGGCTTATGGTCTTGGGAAAGATCAGAAAGAGGAGAAAATCGCTGTATATGACCTTGGCGGCGGAACCTTCGACATCTCGATTCTTGAACTTGGTGACGGTGTTTTTGAGGTAAAATCGACCAATGGTGATACTCACCTTGGCGGCGATAACTTCGATCAGCGAATCATCGACTGGCTTGTTGAGAATTTCAAGAAAGATTACGGTATTGATCTTACCCAGGACCGGATGGCCCTGCAGCGGTTAAAAGAGGCATCCGAAAAGGCCAAAATTGAACTTTCAAGCACTCAACAGACCGATATCAACCTTCCATTTATTACCGCCGATGCCTCCGGCCCGAAACACCTTCAATATTCCATTACCCGGGCCAAATTTGAACAGATGGTTGGGGACCTTATTAAGAAAACAAAAGAGCCCTGCCGTAAGGCCCTGAAGGACGCGGGGCTTACTGCTTCGGATATTGATGAAATCATCCTCGTTGGCGGATCTATCAGAATTCCCGCTGTACAGCAGACGGTTAAGGAGCTTTTCCAGAAAGATCCCCACAGGGGGGTTAATCCTGATGAAGTTGTGGCAATGGGCGCGGCTATCCAGGGTGGAATCCTCGGTGGAGACATTAAGGATGTCCTTCTTCTTGATGTAACACCTCTCTCTCTCGGGATTGAAACTCTCGGCGGGGTAACTACAAAGCTCATTGAACGAAATACCACCATCCCCACCAGAAAAAGTCAGATCTTTTCAACTGCCGCGGATAGTCAGACAGCAGTTTCGATCCATGTTCTTCAGGGTGAACGGGAAATGGCAACCCAGAACAGGACCCTCGGCAGGTTTGATCTTGTCGGTATTCCTCCCGCTCCTCGAGGTGTGCCTCAAATTGAGGTAACCTTTGATATCGACGCGAATGGTATTGTTCATGTATCCGCTAAAGATCTTGGCACTGGAAAAGAACAGAAAATCAGGATTGAGTCCTCCTCCGGGATTTCTGAGGAAGAAATAGACCGGATGGTTAAAGAGGCGGAACTCCACGCTGAAGAGGACAAAATAGAACGGGAAAAGGTTGAAGTTCGTAACGAAGCTGATAACCTGATTTACGCAACCGAAAAAACCCTTAAAGATCTTGGAGATAAGGTGCCCGGCGAAGATAAGCTGAAGATCGAAAGCGCGGTGGAAGATCTGAAAAAGGCTATGGAAACCGGGAATGTGGAGGAGATAAAATCCGGTATCGAAGTTCTGAAACAGGCCTCCCATAAGCTCGCGGAGGAGATCTACAAGAATGCCGAAGCGCAGGGTGCACAAGAGGGCGCTGAAGCCGGTGCGACAGCAGATAGTTCTGCCGGTGAAGGACCCTCCCAGGGAAGCAAGCATGATAATGTCGAAGATGTTGACTATGAAGTAGTTGATGACGACGACAAATAAACTAATGGCAGAAGGTCTATAACCTTGGCAAAGAGAGATTACTATGAAGTCCTTGATGTCCCGAAAGGGGCAGTCAAGGAAGAAATTAAAAAGGCATATCGGAAACTCGCGATTAAATATCATCCTGACAAGACTCAGGGTGATAAATCCTCGGAAGAGAAATTCAAGGAAGCCACAGAGGCCTACGAAGTTTTAAGTGACGAGAAAAAACGGCAAGCTTACGACCAGTTCGGGTTTGCCGGTGTCGAAGGGATGGGAGGCGGTGCTGCCCATGACTTTTCCTCGGTTTTCAAGGATTTCGAAGATGTTTTCGGAGATTTCGGGGGTATTTTCGATTCCTTCTTTGGCGGAGGAACTTCCCGCAAGCGTGCATCCCGCACCTCCGTTTCCCGCGGCGCGGACTTACGGTATAACCTTGATATTTCCTTTAAAGATGCTGTCTTTGGTACGAAAGTAGAAATCAATTATACCCGGAATGTTTCCTGTTCTCATTGTGGCGGATCTGGAACAGAATCGGGGAGCGGACGAAAGATCTGTCCCTCCTGTGCCGGCAGCGGACAGGTAAGACGCAGCTCAGGATTCTTTTCCATTGCTTCACCCTGTCCAACCTGTAATGGGGAAGGGTATGTAATCGAGAATCCATGTAAACTATGCGGCGGGAACGGGCTTGCCAAGAAAAAGCAAACCATTAAAGTTTCTATTCCTGCCGGGATAGAAAGCGGAAAAAGGATAAATATCCCTGGACAGGGCGATGCCGGCGCCAATGGCGGCCCCAATGGCGATCTTTATGTATACATTGGGGTAAAACCTCACCGTTATTTTGAACGGGATGGAAATGATATTTATTGTGTCATACCGATTTCAGTTACTCAGGCAGCGTTAGGAAGCGAAATTAAGGTTTCGACCCTGGATGAAAAGCAAGTCAAGGTTAAAATCCCCATGGCAACTCAGAATGGAAAAGTACTAAGGTTAAGGAGCGAGGGGATTCCCTATCTCCATAACTCGTCCCGGAGAGGCGATATGTATATCAAGTTAATAGTTGTCATCCCCGCGAAGCTATCTTCCAGAGCGAAAGATCTCCTTAGGGAGCTTGCCGAGATACAGGGTGAAAACGGGAGTCCAAAACCGGTCCCGCTTTCCGAATTATAGAGCTTTTCGAGAGGCCGGTGATTATTAAGTAACAGGATCAGGTAATGAAAAAGCGAAAAGTCTATTTAATTGACAGGTATTTCCAGTTTCGGATCATAGCCGGGTTTCTTTACACTATCCTCGGTGCCCTTATTCTTTTTACTACTCTTACAGTCGCTTTTTATTGGGCTTCCTCATCAACCGGTGAGAATCTTTTTAAGGAATATATCACGATCCATCGGCGGGTAAAGGAGATACGGGAGGTGATCCGGGAGGGTGAGGTTAAGGTCGAAGAACATATGCGGACAGTTGATATTCCAGGGGTAAAACGCTGGGAACTGGTAGTCCCCCCGATCCTGATCAATAACCTTATCATTATGATCATCATTTCTCTCTTCGGAATCCGTTTCTCCCATAGAATTGCCGGACCACTGCATCGGATAAACACTGATATCCGCCGTGTTATTGAGGGAGACAAAGAGGTCCGAATAGATTTAAGGGAGAAAGACATGCTTCAGGGCCTCGCTGAGGATATTAATCACCTCATCGACGAGGTCCAGCGGTTAAGATCTTAATATATTTTTACCCACCGGCTGCCGATAGTGTAGAAGATTGAACACCAAGGAGCGTCGACTCATGAAGATATCCGCGGCATTATTGTTACTTACTTTACCAGCACTTATATTTTGCCTTCCGCCTCAATCTGATGGAGTTGGCAGAGAAATTGATGTCAAAGCCATTCTGGCAATGGTTGTGGAAACCCTGGAGGCGGACACTAACGAGGATGGCAATACCGATTACATCCTCATGATTGATGGGTCGGCACAGAAAGTTTGTGAGAAGCTCGATTATAATCTCGATGGTAAGATGGATGATTTTTACTATTATATAAATGGAGTTCTTGTTTATCGGGAGATCGATTCCAATTATGATGAGGCAATTGATGTCAAAGTTTATATCCGGGAGGGTGTTTACATTGAGCGCTATGAACAGGATGCTGATTTCAACGGCTCTTTCGAGTTGATAAAAGATTTCGGAACCCAGGAATGAAGCAGGTCTTAACCGGGTTTCATGCCATCGAAGAACAATTGCGCGGCAGTACCCGTGGACACCTTTATCTTTCCCGCGGTGGAAAGCGGTATGACATAATCGTGGATCTTGCCAGGAAGAGTGGAATACCGATTGACCGCGTGACGACGGCAGAACTGGACAGGTTCTGTGGTTCAAAAGAACATCGGGGAATAGCTTTTATCGTGGAGGAGGAGGGGGCTTCCCCCGTTCAATCCCTGGATGATTTTCTGAACAATCTTTCCGCTGAAACCTCCCTTGTAGTGATCCTCGATGGTATTACCGATCCCCATAACTTTGGCGCAATCCTTCGAAGCTGCGATCTCTTTCGGGTGGACCTTGTTATTACTCAAACGAGGAGGTCAGCCGGTTTCAGTCAAACCGTAGCAAAAACGTCCGCCGGGGCAAGCGCCTTTGTTCCTGTCGCTTTCGTGTCTAACCTTCCCGGAGCTATGAAGAGTCTCCAGAGGGAGGGATTCTGGATTTACGGCGCGGATATGAGGGGAAAATCTGCCGATGAAATTGATCTTTCCGGCAAGTGCGCAATCGTCATGGGTGGAGAGGGCAAGGGGATGGGGCGTCTCGTTGCCGATACCTGTGACGGGGTTATCGGGATCCACACAGAGGGCAATATTGACTCATTGAATGTATCCGTAGCGACAGGAATTCTGCTGTATGAAGCAGATCGGCAGCGAAGGGCTGGTGCGAAAAATCTTTAAGCCTCTATTATTCTTTTTGCGAGGTGTACCGCGTTAAGCACCCCTTGTTTGCCGATCCCCATAGTGGCAACAGGAATTCCCTTCGGCAACTGAAGGATTGAGAGGAGCGCATCAATTCCTGAAAGCTCTCCCGCGATAAGAGGAATCCCGATAACCGGTTTTTTTACCATTGACGCGACCACTCCGGGAAGGGCAGCTGAAAGCCCCGCGGCAGTGATAATAACGCGGTAGTTTCTTTCATTTTCTGAGAGAAAAGCTGTCAGTTCCGGCAGGCTGCGGTGGGCCGAATAAACCACGAGATCGTAGCTCAATCCAAGCTCTGCAATGAGATCAGTTCCCGGGGTTATATTTTTCCGGTCCGATTCGGATCCGATAATAACCAGGATGTCTTTCATTCGGCTGTATCCACTATATAAAATTTGTTTCCAATATCTTTTCTAAACCAGGCTCCCCTAAAAGAGACCTCCTGAGCTCCTTCATACGCCCTGGTTCTTGCTTCGAGGATGTTTCGGCCTTTCCCGACAACAGAAAAGCAGCGGCCGCCGCCGGTTACTATTGTGCCATCCTCCTTAAACCCGGTAGATGCATGAAAGACCATGAGATCATTCCCCTGCTGTTTTGGCAGGGAGGTTACGGGGATCCCCTTTTTGCAGGATTCAGGGTATCCTTCAGCCGCGACAACAACCCCAAGGACCGAGTCGTTAGATATTTCGAAGTAAAAGTCTTTGAGGGATCCCTTATAAAGGGCTTCGGCAAGGTTGCCAAAGTCACATTCCAGAAGGGGCAGCAGTACCTGCGCTTCAGGATCACCAAATCGAACATTATACTCCAGGAGTTTTGGTCCCTCTTCGGTAATCATCAGGCCAAAGAAGAGTACACCCGAAAAAGAAAGCCCCTCCTTAGCCAGGCCGGTAAAAGTGGGGTTAATTATAGTTTCCTCAATGGTTTTCCAGAGAGCGGAGGTTACCTGGGGTACGGGGCAGACAGCTCCCATGCCGCCGGTATTGAGTCCCTTATCTCCCTCTTCCGCTTTTTTATAATCAGCGCAGGGGGGGAGCAACAGGTAGGTATTGCCATCAGTCAGCGCGAAAACTGAAATCTCCCAGCCTGTGAGAAACTCCTCAACCAGGATACTATCGCCTGGCAGCACTTTTTTCCCAAAGGCAAGGAGGTTTTTGGTATCCTCCGATTCATAAACCCCTTTACCCGCTGCAAGGCCGTTTTTTTTCAGGACAAGGGACCCTTTTTTCTTTTTGAGGTACCTTTCAAAGATTTGATAATCCTCAAAGGTTTCAGAAAAAGCGGTAGGAATGCCGTTTCGTACCATAAAATCCTTTGAAAATGCCTTACTCGATTCAAGTTGTGCCGTAGCCATTTTAGGTCCGATAGCCCGGATCTTTTCGGCAGACAATCTGTCTACCAATCCAGCGGCAAGAGGTCCTTCCGGCCCAACGAAAACCATATCGATTTCTTTTTCCCTGCAGATCTTTACGATCCCTTCAATGTCCATAGGATCAATTTCCGGCAGGTTTTTACCAAGTTCCGCTGTTCCCGCGTTTCCTGGAGCAATATAGAGGGCCGAGATACAATTGCTGTTCGCGAACTTCCAGGTAATTGCGTGCTCCCTTGCGCCGGAGCCGATTACAAGAACTTTCACAAAGGCCTCCTAAAAAAAGTCTTATTCAATAAACTTGCCCGCCGTGGTTAACGGGTCAGGTAAGTTTATCGAGGTGTTCAATAATAACATCAGGGTATACCAGATGTTCAAGCCGGTGGATCTTTTCCTCAATCTCTTCTAAGGATTCCGTACCCCTTCGGATAAAGGATTCCTGCCGGATAATCGGGCCGGTATCGACCCCATAGTCAACATGGTGAATGGTTATGCCAAGTTCACGATCTCTGGAAGTGTAACTGTCCTTTAT
>JAGLYY010000060.1 GCA_023131935.1 Spirochaetales bacterium
AGTATGGTTGAATTTCTACAAGCTTGTGTTGCTGCAAAATTGAATATTATTATTTCCGGTGGAACTGGGTCAGGAAAAACCACTCTACTGAACGTGTTATCATCACTCATCCCGGAGAGTGATAGGATTGTTACTATCGAAGACGCGGCCGAACTACAGCTACAACAAGAGCATATTGTGCGTCTGGAGACACAATCTGCTGATTTGGATGGGAAAGGCCAAGTTACAACAAGAGATCTTGTGCGAAATTCTCTCCGTATGCGTCCTGACCGAATAATCGTCGGCGAGGTGCGAGGTGGTGAAGCTCTGGATATGCTACAAGCTATGAATACCGGGCATGACGTCTCATTGACTACATTACATGCAAACTCCCCAAGAGATGCAATAGCAAGACTCGAAACATTAACTTTGATGTCTGAAGTTGATCTGCCCGCTGACGTTGTTCGCAGACAAATCGCTGCCGCAGTTGATCTAATTGTGCATATAGCCAGATTGCGGGATGGCTCAAGGAAAGTTACCGCAATTACTGAGCTAGCGGGTATGGAAGGTGATACTGTTGTCCTAACAGATATATTTAAGTATGAACAAACCAGCATAAGTAAAGATGGCAAAGTTGAAGGCGAACTGAAACCAACTGGCATCCGACCGTTATTCGGCCCTGCACTTGAGATTGCAGGCTTTAAATTAAAACCTGAAATATTTGGTGCCAATATCGCCGAAATACTCAATGCGAACCGACGTCGAAGATGACAATAAATCTCCAACTATACTATCCTAACAAACAATAGAACTCTGCTATAATCACGGCAACAAATTCTGTTTTAAGATATCAGGGAAGCTTATGAAAAATAACTCTCAATTCATAAAAATCAGACGTAAGAAATTGGGAGCATTAATCAAAGATGCTCGTTTCTATGTTGATAAAACACCCCAGGAATGTGCCCAAATCATGCATGTAACGGATTTAAGATATCTTGACTATGAGTATGGGGTTTTATCTCCATCGCTACCGGAGATTGAAGTGTTTGCCTATCATCTAAATACACCTTTGGATCATTTTTGGGGAAATACCACCTTATCTGATTCATTAATTTCCAAGGATGATATCGACAATGAAAAATTAATTAGACTTCGTCAAAGGATCATCGGGGCAAAAATTAGGCAGGCGCGTGAGGAGGTAAATCTTTCATTGGATGATCTATCATATCAGGTGAATATACCTGATAGTCAAATTAAAACCTATGAATTAGGAAAAGTACCAATTCCATTACCCGAATTGGAGGTAATTGCAAATATCTTTAACGTCCCAATTAAATTTTTTTTCGACAATCAAGGTCCGATAGGGAATTGGGAACTTCAACAACAAACCCAAAATTACTTTTCAGAGTTGCCCCCTGAACTTGTTTCTTTTATTATTAAGCCAGTAAATCGGCCTTACATAGAATTAGCACAACGGTTGAGCGAAATGTCGGCTGAAAAATTAAGAGCTGTTGCAGAAGGACTTCTAGAAATAACACTATAGACTCATCAGATATATCAATCCAATAATAATACCTGCTTGCGAAAATAGATATATTACAACTTTGAAAGTATGAATAAGAATCCAAAAAAACTAGAAAAAGATGGTAAAGCTGCTTTCAAAAAAGGTAACTTTGTTGATGCTCAAAAATTGTTTCATGACGCGGAACAGTCATACTTAGCTATTGGTGAAAATCTAGCTGCCGCGGAAATGGCAAACA
>JAGLYY010000061.1 GCA_023131935.1 Spirochaetales bacterium
ACAAAGTAATGAAAAGTAAGAAATAGTTTGAAGCGACATCAAAATACTCTTACCAACTAATAATCATAAAATCCTGCTGATCTCCCACCAGGGAATGTTGGTAATATCGTTGGTAATTGGAATCGAATCGGGATAAAAACTAACAATAAATAATTCCGGATTGGAAAACAAAGTTTTAGTTGAATCCAGGGTTTTGTAATGGGTTGATTTTAAACTTTGAGCTAGTTTTATTTCAATAAGCTTTTGTCTATTACCATATTCAAGTACTAAATCTATCTCCTTATGGTGTGAGTCCCTGAAAAAAAACAAATCAAAAGCTCTAAGGTGGTTATACTTGCATTTAAGTATTTCAGTTACTACCCAGTTTTCAAATAAAGCTCCATTATGTTGACTTATCGATAAAACATCACTATTTGGATACCTTAATAATGATGCTGCTAGTCCTGTATCGGTAAAATATAATTTAGGTCTTTTTATTATCCTTTTTTTTATGTTTTTAAAGTAAGGCTTTAGTAAATATATTATTCCGGATTGTTCCAATATGCTCATCCATCGTTTAGCGGTAGTTTGGGAAACACCAAGAGAATTACAGATTTCAGATATATTAAACAGATTTCCAACTCGGCCCGCGAGAATTTCAACAAACGCCTGAAATTGAGACAGATCCTGTATATTTGAAAGTTGACGTAAATCCTTCTCCAGGTAGGTATTAATATACGATCCATAAAAGAAGCGGATGTTTCGATTGTGGATCAGCGGATCAGGGAATGAGCCGGTTAAAATACGCTTGAATAGTTCATTTTGGGTGTGAGCCGGTAATGGAAATTCTTTCTGAGAAAATCCAAGTAACTGGAATACTGCCGCTCTTCCTGCCAGACTTTCTGACAAACCTTTCATCAACGGGAAGATTTGCGAACCGGTAAGAATAAACGTTCCCATTTGATCTCTGTTGTCATCTACAATCATTTTAATGTAGGGGAAAAGTTCAGGCGCGTATTGTACTTCATCAATAATACATGGTCTTTTAATAGAACTAATAAATAATCCAGGATCCTGTTTTACTATCTGTCTTCTAACCGGATCATCCAATGTAATATATGTGAGGTTGGCGAATAGATGTTTAAGTAGTGTTGTTTTACCTGTTTGTCTTGAACCAGTTAGAACAACAACCGGGAACTCATTCGATGCCTGGAGGATAACTTCCTCTATTTGTCTGTGAAAGTATTTCATATATAGAATTATAATGGCTAATCTGTGTAAATACAACATTAAAAAGTGTTTTTACACACAATATTGAATGAAAGTAGATAAATAAAAATATTAAAACGGCGAATATTTGAAGCACCAGTTACTAAATCCCTTTTATATATTGTAAAGACCGAAAGATATGAGTATCCTTTCAATATGGAGAAAAGAATGGAAGCCATGATGGAAGTCCTCGAACAGGAGCTTGAAGGCGCCTTTGAGGTAAAGGATAAAAAATCCCTCCACCGCTATATCGTACTGTTAACGGAAAACATCGTCCGGAAGGAAAGTTACGAAAAAGAACAACTTGAAATCCGAAGCGACATTAAAACCCTGGCGGAAATTGTAAAACAGGGTTTTGAACACACCGATAAACGCTTCGAAGCTATGAACAAGCGATTCACCATGATGTTTACCTTCATGAACATCGGGTTTACCATCATTGTGCTACTGACAGTTCTTTTCAAATTCATTGCATGATTGTGGTCTGAAAATCCAACTTACACGCCTTAGCATGAGAATTCCTGAAGAGAACCCATGCCTATCTGCCCTGCATGTTCGCTACATGCAGGTATAGACGCCAAGCCCGCAAAGCGAAGAATCAGGAAACCGTATTAAATATTGAGAATTTCAGTGATTTAGGGTTGATTTTCTTCTGAAAGATGGTATTATTGTTCGCAAGTTGAACAATAAGTTTGTGCTAAATGTACATATTATTGAAGATATAGCCTGTTTCGGCGGCATATTTTCATAATATGTCTTCATAATAAGGAAACGGTCCTTTCCTGAAAAACTTTCCTTTAAAAAAGAAGGTGTAAGGATAAGGGTGGTTTCGCACGCCCTCTTCATTAAAATTCCTGAAGATGGGACTCACACCAAGACCACAAAGGGCTACAGATTACCAAAACCCTGCTCCATTCCTCCCTCTGTGACCTCTGTGGCAAAAATTCTTTTTCGTTTGAAGCAAGAAG